>CAYWMN010000046.1:0-20191 GCA_964459065.1 uncultured Acidobacteriota bacterium
AAACCCTTTCAAGGTAACGGTATCCCCCGAAAGGTGCGCGGAAGCCGGAGGGTTATCCGCCGTGGTTTGATCGACCACCCGCTCGATGCCTCCGGAAGCTCCTGGAACCGACACGTCGATCGTGCGGTTGCGTCTGTTGACCAGCAACACCTTGCGCTGGCCGGAAGGAGTCACAAAGGCTTGGGCGAAAACCTCCTGGGAATGGGCAGAAGATTGAATCAGCTTGTCGCCCGGGCCGAAGTTGTCCCGCAACATCTTCAACACCCAGCCCCTGGCGTTGAGCCGGCCGGTCTTCCAGTTGGTCATGGAGACGCTCGGGAACTGAGACGGATACCCCACGAATTGCGATTCACCGACTACATCGACGCCCAACGCGCTGAGCCGCGCGTAGAGGTAGGCGTACATCGCAGCGCAAAGATTCCAGTAAGAGTTCGGGATGGGCCCGCGATCCATGACATTGTCATGGGGCAGGATGGCTCCCATCTCATCGACATCGCTTTGGGTTTCAGGAGACAAACGCTTGCGGATCGCCTGGATATATTGCACCTGCTTCAAGAAACCATCCGCCTGGGCAAAGAAGGTGTACGGCCAGCAGTGGACGCTTTCGTCAGCAGAGGGCGATGCGTAAAAGTGATAGGAAATCATGTTGAGCGGAATACCAGGCTTGTGGTTGTTGGGGTTCAGGAAATAATTAAAGTACGAGGCCATCGTGTAGGGGAAATTGGGGCCGGGCGAGGTTCCTCCGAGCGCCAGCCCAACGAACTTCATGTTGGGATCCACCTTGCGGACGGCGGTCACAATCGCATCATAGAGGCGCGTATAAAATTGCGGTGACATGCGGTGTTCCATCTCATTGAGCACTTCCCAGTACTGGATCTTGTAATGGTGGCCGGACACGTGGTGCTGGCCGTACTCATCCGTAAACCCGCCTTTGATGTACCAACTCGCCAGCCGCTGGTAGTAATCGGCCACTTGCTTCATGCTGGGGTCGCGCAGCTCGGTTCCCTGCTCATACTTCCAGTCGACCTGATCGGGGTTGGCCGGATAGGGAATGGGCTTGGGCGTCTTGAACATCCATTGAGGGATGGTGCTGAAATTCAAAATCACCGAGTGGCCTGCCGTGGCGTTCATAAAATCTTCGGTCATGGGATCGATCAGCGAAAAATCCCAGGAGGTCTTCCCATTGCTCGGAGGCTCAAGCTCGGCGACGCCCAGCTTGGGGTAAGGCAGCCAGGGAACGTAACGGACGTAGTCGCACTGGAGGCTCTTCAGGCTCCTGAAATACTGGTCGTGGGTGGGCGAGGTCCGCCGCAGCGGAGGATTGACGACAACCTGCAGCGTCGCCGTCGTGCGGGAAACGCGATCGACGCGCGACCAGTCAACTTTGACGGTAGCCGGCCCGGCGGCCATCGCAAAACCGCTCCATAAAAGCAAAACCGGAAGAAAGGTCCCCACAAAACACTGCAACTTGAATTTCTGGCTGAAACGATTCATCATCGGAGTCCTTTTAAAGAAATCACAACATTGCCTGAAAAGTCCGGCAGCACCCGGGAATTGTAAGCGCGACGCCCCGGGAATGCCACAACTCTTTCGGATTAAGCGAAACTCGCAGCCAAACAAGAATTCGTTCAAGCCACGGCTGGCCGCGGCGCCGCTGGCTCACACTGGATCGCGACCGCGGCGGGTTTAAGCCCCGGCGATGTTGCCATGACCTTCATTTCACCAGCCTGCCGGGTGGATTGCACAATCGCCACACACCAGCCGTTGAAGGCTCGCCGGCGGCTGGCCTTATCCGCCTCATGGCTGCTCGGATTGCCGTTGCCGACGCCGATCACCTTGCCGTTGCCGGAAACCTGGAAGACGATCTCGTTATCCGCCACCGGGACCACGCGTCCTTTGGCGTCAACCACGCTTACGGCAAGGACCGAAACGTCCTGGCCATCGGCCGCAATGCGTCGGCGGTCCGGCTGGAGCACAATTCCGGCCGGGGCGCCCGTGGTTTCTCGTCGGTCCGTAAGCACAAGCCTCCCATTCCGATAGCCGCGGGCTTCAATAACACCCGGCACGTATTGCACACTCCACTCCACGTGCGAGTCCCGCTGCATGGTCTTGGCGCCCAGGCTTTTCCCGTTCAGGAAAAGCTCAATCTTCTCCAGGTTGCTGTAACACCAGACACTGATTTCCTTTCCCTCTTTGCCCGGCCAGTTCCAATGCGGGAAAAGGTGCAGCACGGGCTTGTTGCCCCACCACGACTTAAAGTAATAAAAGTTGTCCTTGGGGAACCCGCAGGTATCCAGAATCCCGTACTGCGAACCGATGCAAGGCCACCCGTACGGCGTGGGTTCGCCGCGATAGTCGAACCCCGTCCAGACAAAGGCCCCCGCGAGGAATTCCCGATCGTCAAAAGTGGGCCACCATCCTTCGGCGGGCGTGTGCCAAAAACCGGGAGGGGTCAGGTCGTAAGACCAGATGTATCCTTTTTCTTTGTTGTCTGCATAGATGCCGCGCGTGGAAATGGTGCTGCCGTCCTCTGACCCGATGGTGGGCTTGGCGGGAAACTTGCGGTGGAAATCATCGATCATGTAGTTGTAGTGCTGGTTGGCGTGGTAATTGAAACCCTGAACGTCCACCACGTCGGAGATTCCCTTTCCCCAACCGCTGCTCATCGCCTGCGTTATCGGCCGAGTGGGATCGAGGCGCTTGATCAGTCGCTTCATGCTGGCGCAGATTCTGGCCCCGCGCTCGGTGCCCTGCTCAGGCTCTTCGTTCCCGGTCGACCACAAGATGACGCTCGGATGGTTGCGGTCCCGGCGAACCAGACGGCTCAACTGGCTGAGACCCTCCGGGCACGATGAAAACATGCGCGTCTCGTCCATCACCAGCATGCCGAGGCGGTCACAGGCGTCCATCAGCTCGGGCGTGGGGGCGTTGTGCGACGTGCGAAGGCCGTTCGAGCCCATCTGCTTGAGCTTGGCAATGCGGTAGTACTGGAGCCGGTCGGGCAAGGCGATGCCCACACCAGCGTGGTCCTGATGATTGCAGGTTCCCTTTACTTTCACCGATTTGCCGTTCAGGAAGAAGCCTTTGTTAGGGTCAAAGTGAATGGTCCGGATTCCGAACGGCGTCTCGTAGCGGTCAACCGTTGCGCCACCGGCTTCGATGCTGGTCACCAAGGTATAAAGATGAGGGGTTTCAAGCGACCAGAGCCGGGGATTATTGATCCGAACTCTTTGCCGGATTTTGCGGCGCCGCCAGCCCGGAATTGAGGCGATTGCGGATTGTGATGTGCCAACGGGCTTTCCATCACCATCAAGAATGGTGGAAACGACCCGGCATTTGGCCTCAGTGTCCCGGTCATTGCCGATTTCCGTTGAAATCGCAACCGTCGCCAGGCCGTCGCGCACTTCAGAAGTCACAAAGGTTCCCCATTGAGGAACATGCACAGGGCTGGTCTTCACCAGCCAGACGTGCCGGTAAATTCCCGCGCCTTCATACCACCAGCCTTCAAATTCCGTGGCGTCCACGCGCACAACCAGGATGTTCTTGCCGCCGTAGTTCGCATGGTCGGTGATGTCATAACTGAAAGGGGCGTAACCGCTCAGATTGCGTCCCAGGAAATTGCCGTTGAGCGCCACCATGGAGTCGCGGAAGACGCCATCGAATTCAAGGCTGAGACGCTTGCCCGAATCGCTTGCGGGAATATCAAATACCCGCCGGTACCATCCGATGCTGGTTGCCGGGTAGGTTCTGCCAAGCGGTTTGAAACCGTGATTCCTAAGCCACGGGTCTTCGTGGAAGGGCAGTTCCACAGCCCAATCATGCGGAAGATCAATCGCCTGCCAGCCACTGGCATCAAAATCCGGATGCGAAGGCTTAAAGAAGTCCCCCGTCTTTTGGAACGCGCGGCCGCGGCCGAAATCAAAATCCTGCGCGGGATCATCGGCATGGCCCAAATGAAACCGCCATCCGAAATCGAGCAAAGCGCGTTCGCGCGGCGATGGCCCGGATGCAGGCTGGCCTGCCGCGGGTTCAGAGGCGCTCTGCCCTTTGAGGACTTGCGCCCCCAAAGGCAGGAAGGAGGTAGCGCCTGCCGAGGCTGCGACTCCGGTTTTTAAGAAATTACGTCTTGTCCATTTGGGCATGGGATACCGCCTGGCCAGTGGTATGACTTAGGTTGCTCCAAAGTCCTTACACTTTTCCACTGAAGATTGGCTGCGCAACAAGGGGGCAATTATATATCCGTTCCCAGGGACGGGAAACGATGAATCTGTAAGAAGGGATTTGAGTAAACCCTTTGAGATTCCTGAGCTATTATGAAGTGTGACTTACATCACAGAAAGATGACCGTCCGCGACCGTAGAATTTTTATATTGTGGAGGTGAGCAGAGTGCCAACCGGGCTTTTAGTGCGAAGTGAGTTCCCGGAAACCACCCTGCAAGAGCTGCTGCCCAGCCGAGCCGACCGGAAAACTCGTTTCTGCACCTTCAGCAAACAGGTGTCAAGGCTAACTGGGCAGGACCGAAATGCATTGACTCAGCCCATGCGAGGGTGCAAAATTGGAAGTTCCAGCCTTGCGGGTGGGGAAATCACGATGCAGTGGCGCCTCACAAGGTAAGGAGGCCGATTCGTGGCTAACAAGAAACTCAAATTTGGGATTGGTATCGCCATTATTCTGGCGGTGGTGGGTTGGGAAGCCGTTTCAGGGTTCGAGCAGTCCAAAACCTACTATGTGACTGTTCAGGAACTCACCAGTGGCAAGGTAACCCACGACCACGTGCGCGTCGGCGGCATGATCACCCCCGGCAGCATTCAGCGAAACGGGGAAAAGCTGACCTTCCGGCTCTCGCAGGGCAAAGCATCTATTCCTGTTACCTACGTGGGAGCCGCCAGTTTGCCGGACGATTTTAAAGGCGGGGCGAAGGCGATTGTTGATGGAAACTATTTGGCCGACGGGACGTTCCGCGCCAATAGCGTCCAGGCAAAGTGCGCGTCGAAGTACAAAGCCAAGCCTCCTGCGTCAAACACAGCGGGTGAAACCTCCAAGGTGGCGTCCTACGGCATGCCGAAATAGGCCATTGCAAGCGGTTCAAGGCGAACTTTTCCACCACATTCAGCCTCTCATCTCACGCCGTAACGCTGGTCTTCGAGGCAAGGGAGCATAAAGATCATGAATCAAGTGGGCAGCGTTGCACTTACCGCCGCACTGGCTTTTGCAATCTACGGCGTAATCTCCGGAGCGTTGGCAGGCAAGCTGCGCAGCCCCCGGATGCTGAAGAGCGCCCAGCGCGCCGTGCTCGGCTTCTTCGCAATGATCACCCTGTCGGTGGTTTCTCTTGAATACCTGATCCTGACCGACAATTTCCACAGCGCCTACGTTGCTTCCCATTCAAGCATTGCGCTCCCGCTCCTGTACAAGATTCCGGTCCTGTGGTCAGGGCAGGAAGGGTCCTTGCTTTTTTGGACCTGGCTGCTTTCGATTTACGCCGGCATCGCGGTCTGGCTGAACCGGCGAAAGAACCGCCAGCTCATGCCCTACGTCATTTCGATTTGCATGGGCGTGGCAACGTTTTTCTCCCTGGTTACGTTCTGGGTGGCCAACCCCTTCAATCAACTTTCCCTCGTTACCGCCAGCGGAATAACACCTTTTGCTCCCGCCGACGGCAACGGATTGAATCCTACCTTGCAATTCCACTCGATGGTCATCCATCCCCCCATGCTGTACCTGGGCTATGTGGGCTTTGCCGTTCCCTTCGCCTTTGCGATGTCGGCCATGATGACCCGGCAGCTGGGTGACAACTGGATTCGGGTAACCCGCCGCTGGACGATGGTGCCGTGGATGTTTCTGGGCACGGGCATTCTGCTGGGCGGGCAATGGGCCTATCACGTCCTCGGATGGGGCGGCTATTGGGCCTGGGACCCCGTGGAAAATGCCTCGTTGCTGCCGTGGCTGGCTGGAACCGCGTTCCTTCACTCGGTGATGATTCAGGAAAGACGCGGCATGCTCAAGGTTTGGAACATGTCGCTGATTATCTTGACGTTCTTCCTGTCGGTATTCGGCACCTTCCTGACCCGCAGCGGAATCGTCTCTTCCGTCCATGCTTTTGCAAAGTCGCCCATCGGACCGTGGTTTTCCGTATTTCTGACCATTATCGCGGCCTTTTCATTGACCGTGCTTTTTTTGCGCCTGGACTTTCTCAAGAGCGACAACCGGCTTGACTCCGTGGTTTCACGGGAGAGCGGCTTTCTATTTAACAACTGGATTCTACTGGCAGCAGTACTGGCCGTGTTCTGGGGCACTATCTTTCCGGTGGTTTCCAAGGCCGTGGAAAATCAAACGGTTACCGTGGGCCCTCCGTTCTTTAACCGGGTAATGATTCCCATCGGGCTCTTGCTCCTGTTCCTGACCGGCGTGGGTCCGCTATTGGCCTGGCGAAACACATCCTTCCAAAGCATCAAACGGAATTTCACCGCTCCCCTGATTTTGGCTGGCGTGGTTGGGATTTACCTCTTTTTTGGAGCAGGGGTGCATCGCCTTTATACGTGGATGTCCTTGACCCTGTGCGCCTTTGTCATCGCCTGCATTGTGGGGGAATTTTACAAAGGTGCGCGGACCCGAATGAGAATCAGCAAGGAGGGCTTCTTCTCGGCCCTTTACAACCTGACCATGCGGAATACGCGCCGCTATGGCGGGTACATTGTCCACTTTGGCATCGTGCTCTTGTTTATAGGGTTCGCCGGACAGGCTTTCCGGTTTGAGACTAGAAAGCTGATGGGCCCGGGCGATCTGTTGCAGGCCCAGAATTATCTATTCCGTTGCGATGGCCTGACCTCCGGCCGCCATGCGAATTACACTTACGAAACCGCCGTATTGTCCGTGACCGATAACGGACATGCGATGGGAGTCATGCGACCGCAGAAGAGAGTCTACCTGGCCAGCCAGCAGCCGGTGAGCCACATCGCATTGCGGACCAACTTAGCCCGGGATCTTTACGTAGTGCTGGCCGGACAGGACCCGGACAGCGGAAAAGTCCTCATCCACGTCATCATCAACCCGCTGGTGCAATGGGTGTGGATTGGAGGCTTGGTGGTCCTGTTTGGAACCATTTTGGCGCTATTCCCCAGCCGGATTGAGCGCGAGATGGATGAAGTCCGCAAGAAACAAGAAAAGGTGGTTGAAGCAAGCCATGTCGTCTAGAAAGCTTGTGGGGCTGCTCATCCTGAATCTTGCCGTCGGCAGCATCGCCGCCATGGCAACCACAAGCCCTGCACAGATTGAGCAAGCGATCGGCAATAAAGTGTATTGCATGTGCGGGTGCGCCACCGCCTTAAACCATTGCCCACACCCCAATTGCGACGTCAAGACGGAAATGCACCGGATCATTCGCACGGATTTGGCGGAAGGCAAAACAGAACCGGTTATCCTGAACGACCTGGTGGCCAAGTACGGAATCAAGGTTCTTGCGGCCCCGCCGGCCGCAGGCTTTAACCTAACCGCCTGGATTCTGCCGGGCGTGGGATTAATCATTGGCTTGTTGATTGCCATTACACTTGTGCGGCGATGGCGCAGGCCCGCGGTTGCAACCGCGACATCCGCGACGCCAGCTGCGCCGGTAAATGATCAGGTCCGTGCAGCGGTAGAAGAGGAAATGAAAAAGTTTTCCGGGTGACCCGGAAAGGCTTTGAGGATCAACATGGCATTGGGCATTGCAATTCTGCTGGTGATCGGAATGGGCGTGTTTATCACCGCGCCGTTACTGGTCCCCGAAACCCAGGGTGAAGGCGCGTTGCCGATTGACGTCACCCCGCTGACGGACTTGAAGCGGCGGCGCATGGTCGTCTATGAGAATCTTCAGGATCTCGACTTTGAGTATAAGGCCGGAAAGATTTCACCGGAAGACTATCAATCGCTTCGGGAAAACCATTTGGCTGAAGCGGCTCAACTGATGCTGGCGTCGCAGGAGCAGGAACAAGTAACCGAAAACGACATGCTGATTGAGCGGCAAGTGGCGGCCCGGCGCGCACAGCGGATGCAAGGGCATAGCCCTGATCCCTACGTGTGCCCAGGCTGCGGATTTGAAAATCCTTTGCCGGTGAAATTTTGTGGTAATTGCGGAACGAAACTCCCTCTACCCGCCGCCAAGAAGTGAGGCGTCCAACAGCCGGTGCCTGAGAGAGAATCCCTTGCCGGCCAGGAATTTTTGAACTCAACGTGAGAAATAGAAAAACAACCAGACCCCTGATTTTGATCCCGCTCTTTGTCCTGTTCCTGGGTTTCCCCGCGCTTTCAGCGGGAGCCCGGATTCAAGGGCAAGTTACAAACGGCACCACGAATCGGCCGCTGGTCGGCCAGCAGGTGGAACTGATCAGCCCGCAGGGCGGCATGGCGGTGGTAGGAAAGACCACCACCGGCGCCGGCGGACGGTTTACTTTCAACGGCAGCCAGATCAACGCCGGCATGTTCTATCTGCTGCAGGCCACTTACCAGGGTGTGGATTACAACGCGCCGGTCAAGTTTGATTCCAATGGCAATGCCCTTGCCGGAATAACGGCCTACGAGTCCACCCATCAAAAACCCGCGTTGCGGGTCACCTCCGCCCGGGTTATTATTCGCGCCGAGGGGGATCAGGCCCGCATCCAGGACCTGTTTGCCATCAACAACCCGCTCAAACGGTCCTATGCGAACCCGCAGGGCACTTTCTTCTTCCATATTCCCACTGAGGTTAAGAACCCCACGGTGGCGGTCGCGGGTCTGATGAATATGCCTCTTCCCCAGGAGGCTGAAAGTGGGAAGAAAGCCGGGGATTTCCATATTTCCTACGCCTTGAAACCGGGCCTCACCGTTGTGATGGTGGCCTACCAGATCGACTACCAGAATCAGATGACGCTCGCCGACAGCATTCCGTATCCGATCGACCGGGCCCAGCTTTTTGTGCTGCCCGCGAACCTGAAGGTGACTTCAAAGATTTTCACCCCTGACGGCACAGACGCCCAAAGCGGCAGCCAGAAGTTGCAGACACAGAAGGTGCTGGCCGCCAACGCTCCACTCGCCGCCGAGGTCTCAGGGGAAGCCGCTGCCGCGGCTCCTCAGCAGGCAGACGCCGGCCAGGAAGAGCAAGTTAAGGAGGTTCCCGATTCCGTCAGGGCTGTGGGCATTCCGCTGCTCTTATGCTTTTTGCTGGTGCTGTTGTGGGCACTGGGTATTCGCGTGACCAAAGAATATCCCCGATGGAAAGCCCGGCAAAAGGGGAGCGCGGTGCAGAAAAAGTATCAGGCCAAGATGGAAACCGTTTTGAACTCCCTTGCGGACCTGGACGAGTTGTTCGCCGCCGGGAAAATTCCGGAAAAACAATACTGGAAGGACCGCCTGGAACTTAAGGCCAAGGCGACAGCCATGCTCGACAAAGGTCCATCCAAAAAGCACTCGAATCTCGCCGCCGACAAGGCGAGTCAATAAGCTGATGATTGAAACCCGCAAGGTCACAAAGTTTTTCGGAGATCTTGCCGCGCTGAAAGAAGTTTCCCTCACGATCAATCGCGGGGAATCGGTTTTCCTGTACGGTCCAAACGGCGCCGGCAAAACGACGTTCTTAAGGATGCTGGCTTCGCTGGCTCGGCCGTCCTCCGGGCAGGTTCTTTTCGACGGCCGGGACATCGAGAAGGATGGAACCGTGTCCAAGGCTTCTGTAGGGTTTGTTTCTCACGCCACGTTGTTGTACGGCGAACTGACGGTTCGAGAAAACCTGCAATTCTTCGGAAAACTCTTCGGGCTCAGCCGTCTTGAGGAGAAAATCGACGCGGCGCTGGACCTTTTTGATATGCGGCAACGCGACGGCGCATACGTCCGGGATCTGTCGCGCGGTTTGCAGCAGAGAGCCTCCCTGGCGCGGGCGTTCCTTCACGATCCGGATTTTGTCCTTCTGGATGAACCCTTCACAGGTCTTGACAGCCAATCGGTGAAGAGCCTGGAAGACCTGCTGCAACGGTTGCCGGAACAAGGGAAAGCGCTGCTGTTTTCGAACCACGACTTTGAGCAGGGAGCGGCGCTCGCCAAGCGCCTCATCGCGCTGAAGGCTGGACGCATCCGCTACAACGGGCCCCTGGCGTCGGCGCCCTTCAAGAGCCTGGGCATCACGCGGAGGAATACGGAGTCCGAAGCGCATGTCTAGCCTGAAAATCATCTGGAATATTTTTTCCAAGGATCTTCGCATTGAGTGGCGGAACCGCGAGACTCTGGCTTCGATGTGCGTTTTTGGCCTGCTGATTGTTTTTCTCTTTAATTTTGCCTTTGAACAGGCGCGGGAAGATACCCTGCGACTGCTTCCCTCGATCCTGTGGGTGGCGATTGCGTTCGCCGGCGTCCTGGGCTTCAACCGGTCATTTGCCTCAGAGCGGGAAAACGCCTGCCTTGAAGGCATGACGCTGGCGCCGGTGGATCCCAGTTTGATCTTTGTCGGCAAGATGCTGGCCAACCTGGTATTTCTCGGTATCGCCGAAGTGGTCATGGCTTTTGCCGCGGCGCTCTGGTTTAACTTCTCCTTTCTGCCCGCGCTGGGACAACTGATCCTGATCGCCTTCTTCGGCACGCTCGGCTATGCGGCGCTGGGCACAATTTTCGGCGCGATCGCCGCCAACACCCGGATGCGCGAGGTGATGCTGACCGTTCTCCAGTTCCCCATCGCCTTCTGGATTCTGATGCTTTCGATTGACGCCACCTCAGACGCGATGCGCGGCAATCCCGGCGGCGATAGGCTCGGGGGCATTGCGAGGGTGGCAGGAATCAGTCTGGTTTTTACGATTGCATCGTTTCTGCTTTTTGAATATGTTCTGGAAGAGTAGCCGGCGGTCTTTCACCCGGCGCCCCGGGTAAGAGCCGGGAAAACGGGTTCCAGGCTCGGCGAAGGCCGGCAACAGGAATGTTCCATGAAAAAAAAGTTCCCCATCTCGGTGCACCTGGCCCTAACGGCCGCAGCGCTATCGGTGGCTCTCTACATGATCTTTCTTTACGCGCCTGAAGAAGCCACCATGGGCGAAGTGCAGCGCATCTTTTATATCCACGTCCCTTGCGCCTGGCCGGCGCTGCTGGGATTCATCATCATCTTTTTCTCCAGCATCAGCTATTTAATGAAGCATTCCCAGTATGCGGACGAGTTGGCGCATTCGACAGCGGAGGTCGGCTTTATATTCTGCACGTGCGTGCTGGTGACCGGGCCGCTTTGGGCCAAGCCCGCCTGGGGAATCTGGTGGACCTGGAGCCCGCGCCTGACGCTGACTTTCCTGCTGTGGCTGCTCTACATCGCCTACCTGATGTTGAGAAGCTACCTGATCAACCCGGGGCGTGCGGCAAACCTCTGCGCGGTGGTGGGCATTATCGGGTTCGTGGACGTCATCATTGACTACATGGCGATTCGCTGGTGGAGGACGCAGCATCCGCAGCCCGTCATCATGGGCGGACCCAATTCCGGACTCGACCCGCGGATGCTGGCCACGCTCCTGGTCAGCTTTGGGGCGTTCACGCTGCTATTTTTTCTGCTGGTTCGCATCCGGCTGGGAGTCGCCCGCATGCGCAGGGAACTCAGTGAAATCCGCCATACTCTGGCGTTCAAGGCTTCGGAGGACTAAGCGTGTTCAACAAATACCTCTTTCTTGCTTATACATTCGTCTGGCTCATTTTCATCCTCTATGCCTGGAACATCAGCCGGCGCCAGGCCCGCCTGCGGAAGGAGTTGGAGGATGTTAAGGACAAGGTCTCGGAGCCTTCTTCTGGCTCCCCTTCAGCAGGGCCGAAGTCCTGAAACAGCCTTCGGCTCAAGGCTTGACCCGGCCCTGCCCGGTTGCGAATCCACACCTCAAGGTGAAAAAGAAAGCCGAAGCTCGGCGGCTAGCCGGCCCTGGCCACGGTAAAAGCAGCCGAGGCGCTCAGCCTAAAAATCAGGCTGGTTTCCGCGGGAAGTTGAATTTCCTTCTTCCCTGTGGCATAGGCTCCGCCGGTGCCGGCCGCAGCTCCCACCATGCTCCCGATTGCGGCGCCCTTGCCTCCACCGGCAATCGCGCCGATTGCAGCTCCGACTCCCGCCCCACCGCCGATCATGGTAAGGTCGCGCTTCTTGTGAGACTTGCCGACCTCGCTCCAGGTTCGAGTGGAAATTGAAGTTCGCGGGCCGTTTTCAGGCGTAATCGAAGTCAGCACGAGAGAAAGCTCCGCCGGGCGCTTAAGCCGTCCTGAGCTCACAGCGTTGGTTACCTGGCCATGAACCAAGCTTCCTCTTGGCGCGACCGTGATGCCCCCCACAACCAGCGGCTCCGACAGCGAACCCTCAAAGCCCTGCCCTGAAGAGGCTGTGGCCGAACTGATCGCAGACCTCAGCCGGATGTGAATCGGGGTCCCGGCCGGGACGGTCACGGTTTGTGTGGCCGGAGCCGCGGGTGGAGCGGGAGACTCCGACCTGCGCTGCAAAGCCGGGCTGCTGGACCGGGATCGGGTCCCGGCAGCGGGGCTTGACCCGGCACTCGATGTGGTGGAACTCTCGCTGCTGCCCGGATTCCGGCTGGCGGACTGGCACGCAGCCATTGTTAGCACGGTCAGGGCAACCACCAGCGCCTGAACGATTCGTTTCTTATCCATTCATGTCCTCCATGGGGGCAAAGTACACCCCCGTATGGGCTTTTTGCCCTCTTGATGGTTTGTCCCCCTGATTACGATACCCCACTTATAGTAACAACGTTAAGCAATCGCTCCGAAATAATCAAGCAGGCTCTGAGCCAAAACTCAAACGCCAAAACCATCGACGCAGACGGCTTCAACATGTTAGGCTAAGAGAGTCAGGTGCTCCGCTACAAACAGAGAAAGCGGCACGACACAATATCAGACTTCGGGCTCTGTGCAACAAATGTTCGTGAACCCCGCCAGGTCCGGAAGGAAGCAACGGTAGCGAGCCGCTTTGTGTGCCGCAGAACAACCCGAAGTCTGGCTCAATTTCAGGGATTTGGGTTTGGGGATCAGGGGTTAGGAACCGCCATTTAAAAGTGGGACACGAAGCCCAGCCTCTCGACCGGGTCCCAATGCCCCCACAACCAATCCCAGGCCCCAATTCCTAAACCCTATTCTCATGTCCTATCAGGTTATCGCCCGCAAATACCGGCCGCAGATTTTTGATGAAGTCGCCGGACAAAGCCTCATCACCGAAACGCTCAAGAACGCCGTCCTCAACAAGCGGGTCGCCCATGGCTACATCTTTTCCGGCGGCCGAGGCGTGGGCAAGACAACCACCGCGCGCATTCTGGCCAAATCGCTGAACTGCATCCACGGGCCGACCGTTTCGCCCTGCGGCGAATGTCCCTCCTGCCGTGAAATCGCCCAGGGAAATTCCGTGGACGTGTTTGAGATCGACGCAGCCTCAAACCGCGGCATCGACGAAATCCGCGAACTGCGTGAGAACGTCCGCTACCTGCCGGCGCGCGATCCCTACAAGGTTTTCATCATCGACGAAGCGCACATGCTGACCACGGAGGCCTTCAACGCGTTGCTGAAAACGCTGGAGGAGCCGCCGCCCCGGTCGTTGTTCGTGCTCTGCACCACGGAAGCCCATAAGCTGCCCACCACCATTCAGTCACGCTGCCAGCATTTTTCTTTTCGGCTGCTGGATCACGCTGAAATTCGCGAGCGGCTGGATTGGGTGTTAAAGCAGGAGCAACTTCAGGCGGATGACGGCGCCTTAAGCGCCGTGGCCGAGGCGGCCGAAGGCAGCTTGCGCGATGCTCTTTCCCTGCTGGACCAGGCCATCGCCTCCAGCCGCGACCGGCTGGAGGAAGCGCACGTGCGCCAACTGCTGGGAGTGGTTCCCAGCCGCGTTCTGGTGGAACTGGTGGAAGCGATCGACGAGGGAAACGCCGCCCGGGTCCTTGAAACAGTGGGCAAACTTTCCGCAGAAGGCTATGAGTTGAACCATTTCTGCGGGGAATTCACGCGCTACATCCGCAACCTGGCAGTGGCCAAGAGCTGCGGGTCCAAGAGTCCTTTACTGCAACTTGCCGAGGGTGACCGCGCGCGGCTGGCTGAGCTTGCAGAGCGCTTCAGCGAAGAAGACCTGGCGCGATTCTTCCAGATTTTGATCCACGCCGAAAGCGAAATGCGGTATGCCCTGAACCCGCGCTTCCATCTGGAACTGGCGCTGCTGAAAATGACGCACGTCCGCAAGCTGAAGCCGCTTGAAAGGGTAATAGCCCAGTTGCGCGGTAACCGGACGGCTGCAGCCCCAAAACAGGGGCCTCCGTCGAGGCCGGCCGGGCGCACGGCAAGCCCTCCGGCGTTCCAGGAGAAGAAAACTCCGCCGCCCCAGACCGCGCGGCCAACTGCCGCAAGGGCAACCGGCAATCCTCCGCAACCAACTCCTGCAAGGGCAACCAGCAGGCCTCCGAGGCCGGCTCCGGTAAGTCCTCGGGCCGAACAGGAACCTGAGCAGCCTTCGCAGCAACCATCCGGCCCGGCCGTGGCGAGCGATCCGCGCCTGGATAAGATTAGGAGCCTGGCGTTTGGGCAATCCAAACTGCTGAGCAGTTGTCTCGACCCGGTGACGGGTTGGAGATTTGAAAACGGCGAGGTCCATTTTGTTTTTCCAAAGGACCATGCCTGGGCGGTCGGTTTCTTAGGAGGGCGGGAACAGCAGGACAAGCTTCGTTCCGTGTGCGAAGAGGCGCTGGGACAACCGGTCAAGATCTGTGTTACACTCGAGGATCAGGAGGAAATCGGGCTGAAAAAAGTCCGAAGCAGCGCCCGCGAGCGGGCGGAAAGCGACCAGGGCGTGGAAGCCATTGTTAAGGCTTTTCAGTGCACCTTGGTGGATGTGGTCGATTTAAGCCGCGAGTAACCCATGAAGAACCTGCAAGAAATGCAAGAAATGTTAAAACAAGTTCAACAGTTTCAAGAGCAACTCCAGAGGCAGCTGAATGACCTGGTCATTGAAGCCTCGGCGGGCGGGGGCATGGTTTCGGTCAAGATGAATGGACAGAAACAGCTTCTGGCCGTTCACATCGATCCTGAGGTCCACAAGTCCGGTGACATCGAAATGCTGCAGGACCTTTTTCTGGCCTCCGTCAATGAAGCCGCCCGAAGGGTGGACGAACAGCTGGCCAGCCAGATGGGCAGCCTGACCGGCGGACTGAATTTGCCTGGCTTTAACGGAACTTAATCCCTCCTGCGCAAGCACACAGGATTTTCCCACACATGAAGGAATATACGCCCCCGTTGGCGCGCCTTATTGATGAACTCAAGCACTTGCCGGGGATCGGACAAAAGTCCGCCCAGCGCATCGCTTTCCACCTGGAACGCGCTCCCCGCGAGGATGTTCAACGGCTTGCGGAAGCCCTTTTGGACGCCAAGGACAAGATCCGGCTCTGCAGCCTCTGCAACAATCTGACGGAAGCCGATCCGTGCGAATACTGTACGGATCCCCGGCGCGATTCTGAAGTCATCTGCGTGGTGGAGACTCCCTACAACGTGGTCTCGGTTGAAAAGTCGCGGGAGTTCCGCGGGCGGTATCACGTCCTGCATGGCGCTCTCGCGCCGCTGCAAGGCATCGGCCCCGAACAGCTTAAGTTGCGCAATTTGATGGAGAGGCTGAATGACGGCAAAGTTCGGGAGCTGATTGTTGCAACCAGCCCCACAGTGGAAGGCGAAGCGACGGCCGTCTATCTGGCCAAACTGGTCAAGCCCCTGGGCGTAACAGTCAGCCGGATCGCGATGGGCATTCCCGTGGGCTCAGACCTTGAATTCGCCGATGAAGTCACCATGCTTCGCGCTCTTGAAGGCCGCCGCGAGATGTAAGGCCGGCGACGAGGCGAAACTCCATAACATCAGATGGGCATTCCCCACGCTCGAATCCGGACGCGCGGAGGGACCGCTGCGGGAAACAGCAGCCGCCGGTTCTCTATTGCAGATCTTTCATGACCTCATCGAGGACTTCCCTGGGCGGTCGGACCGTCGGCGCAGAGAGGGTGGCCAGGGGATCATCAGAGATGTTCAGTAACTCGATAAAGTTGGGACGCTCCGAATCGACGTAGAACAGGCCCGTCACAATTTCACCTTTGTCGTGAGCCTCGTTCAGCAGCCGGACCGCCTCCGTCTTGTTGGTGGGATCGTAATTCTCCTCAAGCTTTTTTAAAATCAGGTGCGAACCATCGTGGAGGGTGATCTCCGTCGTTGTGCCGGGATCGTAATCCACAGCGATATCCTCAAAATACGGAACGAAGCTCATCTCGGCGAGCGGTTCGTCATGGTCCCTCACGTAACTGTAGCTCTTGGTCGAGCCTTCGTGATCGTTAAAGGTGACACAAGGGGAAATGACATCCAGCATCACCGTTCCGCGATGGCTGAGCGCAGCTTTCAGCAAGGCTGAAAGCTGCTTCTTATCACCGGAAAACGACCGGCCCACGTAAGTCGCTCCCAGCATAATCGCCAAAGCACAGGTATCGATAGGCGGCAGATCATTGACCACTCCCGTCTTCAACTTTGAGCCGATGTCCGCCGTGGCGGAAAACTGGCCTTTCGTCAGCCCGTAGCAGCCGTTGTCCTCGATGATGTATATCAACGGAAGATTCCGCCGCATCAGGTGGACGAACTGCCCCATGCCGATTGAGGCTGTATCCCCATCACCGCTCACTCCAATGGCAATCAGGTTCCGGTTGGCCAGCATGGTGCCGGTGGCAATCGAGGGTAAACGCCCGTGGACGGAATTGAATCCGTGCGAGCTTCCCAAAAAGTAGGCGGGACTCTTGGACGAGCAGCCGATGCCCGAGAGCTTGGCGATCCGATGAGGCTCGACGCCCATTTCATAGCACGCCTCGATGATGCGCTCGGAAATGGCGTTGTGGCCGCAGCCCGCGCAGAGCGTGCTTCGCTTTCCCTTATAATCGGCAGGTTCAAGCCCGATGCGGTTTACTTTTCGAGGCGGAGGAGTCGCAGTTGTGCTTGCCATTTTATTTCTTGGTCTCCTGGGAAACAATTTCGTCGGTTACAGTCCGCGCGTCAATCGGGATGCCTTGATAGTGGCGGACGCTTCGGAGCTTCTTGACTTCGTCGGCGCCGACTTCCATCCGCAGCAGTTCAAACATCTGGCCGTCGCGGTTCTGTTCCACAACATAAATTCGCTGATGGCGCCGGATAAAATCAAAGACCTGCTTTGAAAACGGGAAGGCCCGGAGGCGGCAATAGCCAGCCTTGAGATCGTGTTCCTGCTTGAGCTGATCGAGGGACTCGACCATGGCCCAGTGGGTCGTCCCATAGGCGATCACGCCAATCTCGGCGCCGTCTGCCTCCTCAATTACAGGCGCCGGCACCCGCTCTCGAGCCGTTTCAAACTTGCGGCTCAGCCGGTCCACATTCTTCACGTAGTCTTCCGGGCGCTCGCTATAAACGGCCTGTTCATTGTGGCCGCTGCCGCGCGCAAAGTAAGCGGCCTTGGGATGATTGGTTCCCGGAAGGGTGCGATAGCCAATGCCGTCGCCGTCCACGTCACGGTACCGCCCAAAGCCACCCAGCCGCTCCAGGTCTTCGGCGCTGAGCACCTTGCCCCGATTCATAGGCTTTTCCGGATAAGGAAAGGGATCGGACATCCAATTGTTCATGCCCAGGTCAAGATCACTCATCACGAAGACGGGCGTCTGGAATTCCTCCGCCAGGTCAAAGGCCTCAACCGCCATGCTGAAGCATTCTTCCACCGAGGACGGAATCAACATCAAGTGTTTTGTGTCGCCATGGGAAAGGAAGGCGTTCTTCAGGATGTCGCCCTGCGCGGTTCGAGTCGGAAGCCCGGTTGAAGGGCCAACGCGCTGAACGTCAAAGATCACCGCCGGGACCTCCGTATAGTAGCCAAGCCCCACAAATTCCGCCATGAGAGAAATGCCCGGGCCGGAAGTGGCCGTCATGGACCGGGCGCCGGCCCAGCCCGCGCCAATGGCCATGCCAATCGCGGCCAACTCGTCCTCCGCCTGCACGATAGCGAAAGTCGCCTTGCCGGTTTCCGGGTCAATCCGAAAGCGCTTCAGATATTCGGTCAGCGACTCCGCCACGGAAGAGGAGGGCGTGATCGGATACCAGGTGCACACGGTCACACCGGCAAACATCGCGCCCAGCGCCGTCGCCGAGTTGCCGTCAATAATAATCTTCCCGCGCGTCAAGTCCATGGGCTGCAGATAGAACCGGCCCCGCTTGGGAAGATTCTTTTCCGTGTACTCGTAGCCCGCCCGCGCCGCATTGAAGTTCAGGTCAACGGCGCTGGGCTTCTTTCTGAACTGCCGCTGCAGGGACTTCCTAACTTCTTCCATCGGAATGCCCAGCAATCTCGCCAGGACGCCGTCGTACACCATATTCCGCACAAGCTTCCGCAACTTGGCGTTCGAACAGATCGGTGTGACCAGGCTGTCAAAAGGCACCGGATAGAAAATCAGATCGTCGCGGAGGCGCTGAAGGTCAAGCTTTTCATCATAAACAACGCTCGCCCCGGAACCCAACGAGTTCACATCTTCCTCGGCGGTTTCCGGATTCATCGCAACGAGAAAATCGATCTCCTTGCGCCGGGCGATATAACCATGCTTGGAGGCGCGAATTGTGAACCAGGTCGGCAGGCCGGCAATGTTGGAGGGAAACAGGTTTTTGCCGGAAACCGGAATTCCCATCTGGAAAATCGATCTCAGCAAAACCGTGTTGGCGGATTGGCTGCCAGAGCCGTTGACCGTGGCAACCTGGATGCTGAGATCATTAACAATCTTTTCTTCTGGCTGGGGGTCATGTACTTGTTTTAAAGCGACATCCGTTGTTCCCATAAGAGTCCTCGAAACGAATTATTGCCTGTGATATTAACTCCTGTCCGCATCTTTTTCCATGGCTTTTGAGAGGATCCTGTTGGCGGCGCTTCATCCTTAGATTTGGGTCAGGGTTCCTGGAAAAAGGTGAGGGGTCTTTGCAGTGTACCCACCGAGCTTCCGGCCAGCGCTACCCACTGAATACGTATACGAGCCATCAGAGCTAGTATAGCAGAATTATCGTTCACAGGAGCCATTCCGGCGCTTCAAAATCCAAAAAAAAGCTGCGGAGGGCTTGGTGTTGAGAGTAGATGTTCCGCCTCTCAGCATGCCATCCTTGCGCCTGAGACGGCCCGCGTTCAACGGGGCCGAGAAGCCGCTGGACCTCGCCCCCGGGCCGCAACTCGCTGGAGAAGCGCCAAATCATGTTACGATCAGTGATGCTGGCACAGGTTGGAATGCTCAAAGTCTGAGGCTCAACAATGGAAATTAAGAAAGGTTCCAAGATCTTCAAATTCGAGAGCGATATTCGCTGGACCCAAGCACGGGAGTGCACGATTTTCGGCGAAGGCAAGCCGGACCTGGCTGTTTCCAGCCCGCCGGAGTTCAAAGGCACACCCGGCCTTTGGTCTCCCGAAGACATGTTCGTGGCATCCGTCAACGTGTGCCTCTTGATGACGTTTCTCGCGTATTCTCGCCACAAAAATTTGGAATTAGTGGGGTATGAGTGCCCGGTCGAAGGCGCTCTGGAATATTCCGATGGGAAATACCGCTTTACAGAAATCACCCTTCACCCACGGCTAACCCTGAAATCCCAGGAAGAAGTTGAGCGGGCCCGTACAATTCTGATGGACGCTCATAGCAACTGTCTGATTAGCAATTCTATTGTGGCTGAGGTAAAAATGTTTCCCGACTTCGAAATCGCCTCCTCAACAACCTGATGGAGCGACGCGGCTCTTGATCCACCCGGCGACACGACTGAGGGTTGAGAGCAGCCCAAATCACAGAGTATACGGGAGTTTCCTAATCAGCAAACTCCCGGTTAAGAATGATCTGCCGCGGGCAAACACCGTGGCGGAACCCTTCTTAAATCTTAGTCAATTCGGATTTCGGCGCTGACGCTTTGCCAGGCCTTCCCCACAGGCTTATTTGCGGGGTGAGTCGTTCTTGATGGTCTGCCCGATCATCAACAGGCACCGCCCGCCCCTTTGGGTTTGCGTTGACGAGCCCGTTGGGGAAGGCATGACTGAAGCGCTCGTTTCGGGCGGCACACCGCGGCCTCCAAGGACGCGCGTCTTGCCGGCTGCCCGGCCAGTTCCAGCAACAACTGGGAAAGCCGCTCCGAGTCGTGCCGGGCAACGCCGTCATCAGCCAGAAGCAGAGGCGCAAGCACCGG
>CAYWMN010000047.1:0-20028 GCA_964459065.1 uncultured Acidobacteriota bacterium
GGGTTTAACCCATAGGCACCCATGACATCCCAGCGAAACTGGTCGGCATGGATGACGACGATGTTCGGGCGCCGGGCTTTCCCGTCCGGCGAGCTGGTCCCGGAGTTGTTTTCCGCCGCCCCGGCGGAGACTGTCGGCCAAGCGGCCGCCGCCGCAGACCCTACAAGAAATTCCCGCCTTGTAAGAGGCGATTTTGAGGTTTGGGGTGAACGGGATTCCTTCATGGTGTCGGACTCCTTTCATTCCGGGCATTCGGCTGTTTCAGCGGGCTGCCCCAATCCGTCAAACGAGGGCGGCATCCAGGGCCTGCATTGCACAAGATGCAAGGGCGGTGAAAGTATATGCCTGCGAGTAGGCCGTGTAAAGGCATCACGCAGGAAAGCGTTTTTTGAAGACCGGTTTCAGTTTTTCGAGAGGCTGGGTTTGTGGGATTACTTGAAGCGCTTCCGGAATTTCAGTTCCAGGCCGAAGATGCCGTTCTGGTCGCGAAACCCTCGAATTGACATGCGCGGGTTGATGGTCCAATTGAATTCAAACACCCGGTACTGGGAATTGGCCGTGGTGGTTTGGTAAGTCAGCGTGAGTTGGGGAGACAGCTGCTGTTCAATCGTCAACACGGGGCCGCCGAGCGTTCCCAGTTGCTGGGAGTATGGGGTAAGCTTAACGCGGCTTACCCCGAACAGCCGCTGGACTCTTCCCGTTACCTGGCTCGAAAGAGCCTGCGAAAGCAGGGCGCTGGCACCCATGGAAGAAAAGGAATTCGTGGTTGCAGGGGCGAATTCCTGGAGGCGGCGCGAGTACCCGAAGGCCAGCAGCGAGAGGATGTCCTCCGTGGGCAAAGGAGGATCGGAGCGATAGGCCAGCCGAATCCGGTCGGGAGGCCCGGAGACTTCCAGGGTCAAAGCGTATTTATCGATGGCCGTATGCACCTGGAGATCAAGGACCGGTTCTGTTTCAAAAGGATTCGTCATGGATATTTCGCCCCGTGAGAGCGTGTAGCGATTGCCCCGGAAGATGGCTGAGCCGCTCCGCAGATACACGGTTCCAACCACCACCGGTTCAGACAGAGTTCCTTGCAGGTGTGTGTCAATGTCGGAGACCAGGCGCAGATCATGAGTCTCAACCCGGACGGGCCGCGCTGAGGCGATCCGGACGTTCAGACTGATTCGGGAAGCGAATGGCATTGCGATCCCGAGAGGAGAACTGCTCGCGGGTTTATTATCGCCTGCCAACAGGTCGATTAAATTCAGGTTCTCATCCACAAAGACATTTCGAATTGCAATGTTTCCGTTCAGCTGCCCGCGAGCGGTGGTCCCGTTCAGAGCCAGATTGCCATCCAGCAGTGAAGTAAAATTCGAGGGGTAGCGAACCCGGATCTGGGAGAGCTTCGTCCGAATGGCATACCGAAGGACATTTTGTAGAGTGACATAACCCGAGAAATTGATGGTTCCTCCGCCGATGGTTCCTTTGAGCGATGAGATCACGCCTCTTTCGCCTTCCAGCCTGATCTTCCCATTCAGCGCATTCACCCGGAAGGGGAGATCTCCATAGCCCAGGTTCACATCTTTGATGGCCACTGTTCCCGACAGTCGGGGGTGTTTTGGGGACCCTCCGAGATGTACTTCCAGAGTTGATTCTCCTGTAGCCTCGATTTTGGGGGTTGCGAGGCTCAGGAGGTTTGCCGCCATTTTCCCCCGAGCCGTCAAGTCGAGCGCCGGTGAGGGACCGAAGCGGAAGGAGCCCCCGACTTCGAGGTTGGTGGAAGTGCCTTGCATTCGAAAACGCCCGAATTTCAGTTGCTGGCCGGCGAATGTGACCGGGATGGGTTTTTCATTTGCCATTGTGATGGCGGGGAAATTGATTTGCAGCCGGTCGACCTGCCCGTCGGCGGTGATACGACTTGCCTGCCGGAGAGGACCCGTGACGTTGAAGGTCCCCTTGGCGACGATTCGGGCATCCAGCGCGTGGGAGACAAACTGTGCGATCCACGGATCCAGACGAAGGTTGTTATATTGTCCGGCGATGTGCAATGGCCAGTCGTGGAGGGTTTGAATATTTCCGCGCAATTCCAGGGTTCCTCCGGCTCCTCCTCCCTCCATTTGCAACCGGATTTGGTGCTCCTGCCAATCCGCGCTGCCGCGGACATCGCCGAGCGTTTGCCCTTGCCAGGCGAGCTGTTTGATCTCCATCGTTGAATGCACCCGGGCGTCATCCAAGGTTCCTCCACCCTTCACGTCAAAATTGACCAAGCCCCGGACAGGTCCGGCGGGGGTTGCGGTCGGTTTGGCTGGGTGGGCAAAGCGGAGCTTGCTCAGCGGGAAATTGGTGCCCTGCAACTGGGCGGAGAAAGTGCGCCGGACGGGATCAATCTGGAACCGGCCGCTGGCCTGACCGAGTCCTTCGACAATCTTGAGATCGCTAACTTCCCAGGCGGACCGAGCGACGCGAATTTTGGCCGAAAGCAGCTCGAAAGGAAGGTGAGCGAATTCTCCCCTGTGGACGGCAAATGCGCCTGTCCCTGAGAGATTTTCCAGTGGGCCCTCCGCCTGGAGGTGGCCGCTGAGAAGACCCGTCATAGCGGGCTTCAGGTTCAAGGCAGCCCGCAGCCCTGCCAGAGGCGTGTTTTTCGCGGCTGCTATTAAATCGATCAAGCTGTTGGGATGAAGGGTCCAGTTGCTCAAGCTTGCTTCGGCGTCCACGGTCAGGGTGCTGGCGCCGAGTTCCAACCGCCCCGAGCGTATCTGGGTTCGGTCTGGCGCGCCGTAGATGCTGGCCTGGAAACCATCCCAGGGCCACCCGCCATAATCAAAACGGCCGACCTCTAGGTGACCGTCAATGCTGGGATGGGCGAAAGTTCCGGAAACCTCGCCGGTGAAAACGGCCTGGCTTTTCAGAACAAGAGACAAAGGCTCGCGAGTCTCAATAAGAAAGTTTGCAAGGGAACGCCATTCATTGAAATCCGAGGTTTCAATTTTAACAGCCAGCGACGACTCTGGCGTCCCGAAGGCTCCGTGAGCTTCCAAAGTGGAATGCGAGGTTGAGATTTTTGCCCTCTGGATGGCTACCAGGGTCTCGCTGCCCAGTGATGCGGACCCCGAGGCGTTTCCATTGAGAGGAAGACCGCCGGGAGGGACCTTGTCGGGAGCGCGGAGTTGGAGGTCAAACCGGGTTTGGAAACCCGAGCGTGGCCGCCAGGTGGCCTGTGTCTTGCCGCTGATCTGGGCAAAAGGATGCAGAATACCATTGGCCTTCGCTGCTGCCGGCAATGATTGAACCAGCGAATGAAGGCTTAAATCCCTGAGTTGGCTGCTGAGCGTGATGACGGGGGAAGAATTGCGGAAAGCGAGGGTCGCTTCGCCCTGAGCGCGGCCTCCAAAGCCGGCCAATGTAAGGCCGGTTAGCCTCAGACGCTGATGCTCATACAGGTAGTTTGACGACAGGCTCACAACACCGGGTTTGAACTGAGGAGTTTCCATCTCCAGTTCGCGAGCGTCGGCGCGACCCTGGACTCTCAGTCCCGCCGGGCCGTAGGAGCCCTTGCCCTCGAGATACAGATAGCCCTTCTTCAAACCGGTGATGCGCGCAACCTTGGCGAATTGTTCCAGTCCGCCGTTGCTCCGGAAGCTAAAGTCGCCGGTAAACTGCCGCTCCCAGTTAAAAGAACCGCGCGCCTGGCCTCGCAGATTCGCAATTTGCCAGCTCAAGGACGGTACCTGCACCTGATTTCCGGAAAGTTCAAAGGTTGTGGCGAAAGAGATCGGCGGCAGGGTTCTCAACTTCATCTTGAGAACCGTATCTGAAGAAGCGATTGTTCCCAGATAACGTCCGCCGCGATGGTACCGTACCTGGATCGCAACGTCCCTTGCCGCAACATCGAAAGGCACGCGATGGTTATTCCAGCTGAGGGTGGTGTGGGCCAGGGTCAGGCTGTGAATGGCAAGATCCATCAGCCCTTGCAAGCCTTCGCCTTTCTCGGATGTGGTTTGAGGTCCCGGCAAGTTGGTTGAGCCGTTTGAATAAGTCACCAGGCGAATGTCGGCGCGCTGCCACTCCAGGCGGCGCAACTGCAGGCGAAACCGCAATAAGGAAATGGGACTGACCTTAACAACGAGGTTGTGAACCGTCAGCAGGGGATGTTGGGGATCGGTATCCCTGCCTCGGATGATGACCCGGCGCGCACTGATCTTGAGGTCCAGAGGCTGGAAGCCCATCCCCATGATTTCAACTTTGCCTCCCGTGATTTTTTCAAGACTGGTTTGGATGTGTTGTTCCAGAACATTCCGAAACCATGGAGTGCTTGCCACAATGACCACTGCGGCGGACAAGAGGATGACGATTCCCATCGCATGGATCAGCCGGTCAACGAATTTGGGGATTCCGCGGATTCGGAACATGACTTTCTTTTTCCAATCAGTCAATTCGGGTGAATCACGACTCGGCTGGATGATTTCAGCCGCTCAAGCCATTTCTCCAGCAGTTGGTTCATGTTTTTCTGAACCAGGACGTCTTGGATTTGATCCTGGACCTCAGCAAGCGGAGGCGGCGCCGTGCGATGCGTTTTAGCATATTCCGGGACAAAAGTATTCTTGTAGTAAGCCTCAACTTGGGAAGGTTCCGGCCAGGCCCCGGGTCGTAGCCGGTCGTCTATCATCTTTAAGGTTTTCTGGTAACGCACCAACCGGTCCAGCACTTGGGGTTCAGTCATGCCAAGTGCATGGAGCGCTGAATGATAAGCGGCCTCGTTTGGAAACTCCTTGCGGACTTGCTTTAAGGTCTTCTCCGCCGCCTTTTGCGAGGCCGGTGGTCCGCCGGTTGCGCCGCTCATCTGCCGGGTAAGGAGCTTTTGGCTGATCAGTCGGTTCAGAACGACTTTACGCGCGGCAGCGTCGGGAGCCCCCCCGGGAGGTTGCCCCTGGAGGAATTGCTCAAAGTGGTATTCCTCGGTGACTTCGCGCTGGGTGATGGCGATGTGCCCGATCGACGCAATAACCCGGTCCAGCGTCTCGCCGGGAAGGGTTCCGGGCAGCAGAACTGTGGCGGCCGCCAGCCAGACGATCAGAAGCTTTGTCCGATACTCAAGAAATACTGTACGTGCGATAGTTGGCGGACCTCCACGCCGCTCGGCATTGCAACCTGGTAATAAGGGGGATTCAGGGAATAAGCCACGTCAAACCTCAGGGGACCCACCGGGGTCCGGTAAAGAAATCCTATGCCCGCATCGTGAACCGTATAGTTGAAGTCCAAGGGTGAACTTTGTGAGACCTTGAAGAGGCGCATCTTCCGAATGGTCGAGTAGACGTTTCCCATGTCGTGAAAAAACACCACGCCCAGGCGATTATCGGCCAGGGGAATCCGCAACTCGACGGAATTTAGAAACAAGGCGTTTCCTCCGATGGGATAGCCTGTTTCAGGATCACGCGGGCCCGCCTGATTGATTGAAAATCCCCGGAGAGAATCACTGCCTCCCATAAAAAAACGCTCGGGCAAAGGAATGTCATGAGTCAAAATAACTTGTTCCTGTCCGTTGGGGCCTTTGACGGTGACTCTTCGGAGCCCTCCATAAGGCGATTCGACGGCGAAGCGGGTATCGCGGGCAAGAATCAAATGAGGGCCCAATCGGTAATAGGTTGAGTTCTGCGCTGAAAAGCGGAGAAAATCTGCTTCAGAGCCCAAGCCTGACCACGAGATGCCTGCGTCGGCCAGCGTGTAGGAACCCTTGGTCGGATTGATCGGATCGTCCCGGTGGTCGCCAACGTAACTTAACGCAAACATGCCGATGCGAGCGGGAAGACTGAACAACGGAATCTGGTTCGGTGAAATGCGGTTTGAAAGGTCAAGGGCCTGGACGTTTCGAAAGGAGTACCGGGCCGACAAGAAAGTTCTTGGGCTCCAGCGTTTTTCAGCCAGAAGCGATACCTCTTCGCGCTTGGCCGTAAAAGTCAGAACATTCTGGCTGTAATCGGCCGACGTGTTGAACCGCAGACTGATGTCCCGTCGCGAAGGGAACCTTGGAATGAAATAACTGAGGGAGGCTCCTTTATCGAGAGAAGAAAGCCTGCCTTGGAAGCTTGCCGTCTGGTCACGTCCTCCCACGCCCAGGCGCGAGACGTCAAAAGAGACGCGCGGGCTTGCTTTTAACTGGCCCTGCGGATCATTGCTTCCCAGACGTTGCACTTCCATTCCACCGCCGTAACCGATCGTCCAACGCGGCGCTTCTTCCATATGGACCAGGATGGATTTGTTGGATTCGGCCGTGCCGGGATTTTCAGGGGAAATCTGCACTTGATTAAAAAGCCCGAGGTCGTAGAGCTGGCGCTGGGATTCAAGAAGCTTGCCGTCGTTGATGGGCTCGCCGGGACGAAACGAGAGTTCACGCCAGACGACGCCGGTGCGGGTGTGCTGATTGCCCAGCAAGACAATGCGGCGAATAAACTTTTTGCGGCCTGGTTCCACTCGATAGGTGACGTTGACCACGTGGCTTGTGGATGATGGGGAGCGGTTTGATTCTATCTTGGCATTGGTATATCCATGGTTCGCAAAGTATTGGAGAATCGTGTTGCGGTCTTTTTGCCTGTTTTGAGGAGAAAATGGCAGCCCGGGCCGGTTGGCGAGCTGGGGCGTCAACAACTGGCGTTGTTCGGCCGTAACGCCCTCGAGAGAAAGGGTGCCGACCAGCGTCTGGGGTCCTTCCTGGATGTTGAGGGTGACTTGAAGATGGTCTTGCCCGCCGTGGCGATAATAATGAAGATGGGGAGTGATTCGTACGTCCAGGAAGCCGCGCGATTGGTAAAGTGCTGTGAGGGAGTCGATATTTTGGCTGAGGAGTTTATCGCTGAAAATCGGACTTGTGAAAAACAAGCCTGCGGTGTGGATCGTCATTGCATCCACCAGATCAGGATCTGGAAAGTAGCGATTGCCGACGAAACGATATCCTTCAAAAGCCTCCCACGCTCCCCGTTCCACGGTGTAGGTAATCAGAATCTGGTTGGGTTTGGGATGCAGGACAGGTCCCACGCTCGCCCCAACCTGCAAATATCCCTTTTGCTGGAAAAAATCTTTGAGAGCTTCGGCGCCTCTTTTTAAAGCCTGCTCGTCGGTTACACCGTCTTGATAAACGGGCAGGATATTTCTCAACTTCGATTTTGATACCTTGGCGCCGCGCACGTGAACCTGAATCTCCGGCCCCGCTTCCGACTCGACGTAGAGCTTTTCAGTGTTGGTCTTGGCGTTGAAGATTCGCTTCTGAATCGTGGTGCTCGCTTGAAGATATCCGTGTTTCATATAGAATCTGTGGATTTTGTAGAGTCCTTTTTCGACGTCGGATGAAGTCAGGTGGCTGCCTGCCTTCCAGCCTGCTATCGAGCTCAAGCGCGCTGCAGGAAAAGCGGGCTTGCCGGTCCAAAGGATTTCGCTGAGGCGCGCCTCGCGGCCACAGTTGACGGTGAACAGGATATTGGCCGTTTGGGTTTGCGGATTGCGGGTGATCCGGCTCTGGATTGTCGGCTGGTAGAATCCGTTATTTGCGAGAACCTGTCGGATGTTCCGCTTGGCTCGCTCAAGGCCCCGTTGATCCAGCGGATTTCCCAGCGACAGCCGGGCAGCCGTCACAAGAGTGCCCGCGCCGAGCGGCTTGAACGTTCCCGATACGCGGACAATTCCGATGAAGTACTGTGCTCTACCGGCAAATAGGAGTTCAACGCCGCCGGGGACGGATCGAGCGTCAGCCCGCAGATCGGTAAAGCGCCCCGTAGCATAGAGCTCCTTCAGGCTGTCATCCACTTTGATCGGATCAAGCGGTTCGCCGGTTTTTTGGAGGATCTGATTTTTGAACTCCGCCAGAGGCAGGTTGGCGTCAGTCTTGAGGCTCACGCGAACAACGGTGCGTCCCCACTTCGGAGAAGAAGCCCAAAGCGATCCCGAGCATCCCAGCCAGGCGAAAATCAGAGCTGCCAGGACGCAACCAGGGAGCTTCCTCGTGTGAGCAAACAAGAGCGTCTGCTCCCGTTCGCGTGGATGTGCGCGGGGGCCATTGCAACCGTTTTTTTTTTGCGTAAGGGTCTCTGCAAGAGATTGTGCTTTACCCCCGAACGTTTCAATTAGGAAGCAAACTCGATTCTTATTATAACTTTCCTTGGAGCCTCCGTGGAAGAAACCCAAAGCTCGCTCCCTGCTCGGTTTTCCGAAGTTCCGGCTTTCAAGGCCGGCGCTGTCGTTATTCGCCGGGCTAGAGACCGCCGCTGCAAGTCCATGAGATGTCATCATGCCGGCCCTGCCTTGTGGACAGGTTGGGTCACGGCGCATCTCCAAGGTCTTTATTTTTAATCCCGACAAGGCAGGAGGCGGTTGCTCTCGCCGCGGCAGTGTGGTTGATCTCAGCAAGCCCGATGGGCTGTGGCCGAGTGGACCGGCACGCCCTACCGGACCAGGCGGCCCAGCAGCTTTTTCAGAAGATGATCAGCCGGAAACCCTTGTCCCAGGTGCTGTCGAAAACCCTCGGCCCAACCGAAGCCGCTGCTTTTCCCTACTTCCTGCGCGAACTTTCGCATGGTCACAAGGGTTCCTGGAATTTCCTGCTGCGTTTTGAGCCAGGCTTGCTGACTTTCGTGGCAGGCCAGCATTTCCTCCTTGCGCTTGAGGGTTTTGCTGATGTTGACGTAGGTGCTGGAGGGGATTTTGCCGCCCAGGATGTCTCGCCGGCCGAAGGCGTCGGCGTAGTAAAGGTGGGGAACGCCGGGCAAAGGCGGCGCCGGGCGCCGGCGGCCCGTGCTGTAGTTCGGAGCCATTGCCCCGAAGCAGGCGGTTTGGGTGAGACGGCTGACCATCTCGTGGTCAGCCATGTAATCGACCGGCGAGTGCGTAAACACCAGCACAGGGCGCACCTGGCGGACAAGTTCCATCACTTTGTTCAGATGCGGGCGGTCATAAAAAATGAGCAGGTCCTTCCCCTTCAAACAGTGATACCGGGCCTCGATCAATGACGCTGCGCGAGCAGCTTCGCGCTGGCGCAAGGCCGCAATTTTGGCGGAAGGCAGAGTTGTGCTGCCGCAATCTCCCCCTGACATGGTTGCGAGGTGGACTGTCGCGCCCCGGGCCGCAAGGTGTGCCAAGGTCCCGGCGCAAAGGAACTCTGCGTCATCGGGATGGGCGAATAGTGCAAGAACGTTGATGGAATCTGGCATGGACTTTGACCCTGAATCTCCTCTTTGAGTGATTGCGTTTTCTATTGTTAACAAACCGCGTCGAGCATCGCAACAATGTTTTCCGGAGGAACGTCGGCCAGGACATTATGCACTTGCTGGAAAACGAATCCACCTCCCGAACTAAAAATACCGACCTGTTCCTTGACGTGTCGGCGAATCTCGCCGGGCGAAGCTTTCGGCAGGATTTCCTGTGTGTTGCATCCGCCACCCCAAAACACCAAGTCCTTTCCGAATTCGCGTTTCAATTGGTTGGAATCCATTCCTGTGCAGGTGATCTGAACGGGATTAATGGCATCAAGACCTGCGTCGATGAGATCGGGAAGGAGTTGCCGGACGCCGCCACAGCAGTGAAGCATCACTTTGACGTCAGCCAGTTCTTTTGATCGCCTCCACATCAGGCCGTGCCTGGGTTTGAAAAACTCGCGGTACATGGCCGGAGAAATCTGAGGTCCGGATTGCATGCCAAGATCGTCGCCAAAGGCGATGATGTCGATGTGGGGTCCTGCCGCTTTCAGAAAGTTCTCCAGGTTTGTGAGATGAATCTCAACCAGCCGGTCAAGAAAATCGTGAGCTTTCTTCGGCTCGCCTCCCAGAAGCATATAAAAATTGTCGTTGCGATATAGAAATTGTCCTGACTCGAGGAGGTTGCCGCCAAACAGTCCGATAATCGCTCTGTCGGTCCGCGCGCGCAGCTTCTTTGCGCCTTCGGCTAAACATTTGAATCCCTCTTCGCCCTCTGCGAGCGGGCCTGGCGGGCTGGCAATTGAGTGCCACATCGATTCCTGCATGGCTGCCTCAAGAGTTTTGGGACCCGCTTCGTCGGCAAAGGGGAAGTACGCTTGCTCGAAATACAAGGCTCCATCCGGCATCCGGGCAATAATCCTTCCGCTCCTGGACCGGTAAACCCACTCGCCCTTCGCGCGTTCAGGCAGAGCCCACACGGGCATCTGGCACGGGGTGCCATCCGGCAACACCCAATCCGCCCATGAGTCGTCTTCCAGGGCAAAGCCGCGTCCAAGCTCGACGGTGTCGACGGCGAACCGGTCCAGAACGTCTTCATCCACAATTGCGAGTTGCTGAATGGGGTCATACACGCGGATAGGTTTATCTGGAAGGCCGAGATGCTTGCGCAGTTTGGCGTAGCTGATTGCGGCAATCCCTGATGACCGATGGCCGGAAAGATCAATGGGGACGCGGTCGGGTTCATGATGAGCGAAGGCCGTAAGAACTCTTTCCCTGGATGTCATGTTTCTCACTCCTCATCCCGTGATGGGGGCTGCCGGACCGTTGGTTCGGAGTACGGGTGTGCAGTTGAGATCGGAATGTTCGAAAAGGCCCACCGAGAATTTGGACCTTTGCCAGTAAGGTCTGGAGAGTGAATGTCGAATTCCGTGTGCGGGTAAATCCTCATAGCTTGTTTCAAGGACCAGGACGGATTCAGATGGCTGTTTCTTGTTGGCTTTCTTACCGCTCGGCTTTCCTGAATATGCGCCACTGGAAAAGGAGGGAATACTTCATGTATCGGTCAAAAAAGCTCCAGCCGTGTCCTCCGGGCCGCAGGGCATATTCGTGGGGGTAATTTTCTTTGCTGAGAATTTCGTCCAGCATGGCTGCGCCTTTTTCAAAGCCGTAACGATCCCGGTCTCCGCAGTCAAAATAGATTTTAAGGCCCTGGAAACGTTCGGGACGCCTGGCAAGCGTGAGCGGGCTGTTGGCTTCCCAATAAGCCTGGTTGAGCGGCGACCCGAAGGCATGCCTCAGAATCCGCGCGTAAAATCCCCAGCGGCCTTCGGGGGGAATCGGGTCGGGGAACTTGGGCAGCAGGACGGCGCTGTGGGCGCTGACCGAACCGAAGACATCGGAGTGGCGCATGGCCAGGTGCAGCGCGCCGTAGCCTCCCATGGAAAGACCGCTGATTCCGCGCGCGCCAGGTTCTGCAAGCGTCCGGTAGTGATGGTCGATATAGGGAACGAATTCGCGGATGAAGAAGTCTTCGTAGCGGACCCGGCCGTCTTCGGAATTGATGTAAAACGTCTCGCCGCCGTCAGGCATCACGACCAGGAATTTCCCGATTTTCCCTTCGGCGGTCAACTGATCAAAAGTTTCTTTCCCGCCGCGGTCGACCCAGCGATGGTCGTTGCCAAACAAACCGTGCAGAAAATAGAGAACAGGATAGCGCTTGGGCGCGGTGGATGCGTAGTCGGCTGGCAGATCAATGCAATAACCCACGGAGCGATGGAGAATCGCGCTGGGCACCGAACTGCATTTGACGGTGGTTGGTGGTGCTGCGGCGAGACGGCTGCACGCACCCGGCAAGATTAAAAGCAAAACCGCAAGACAGCAGGGAAACGTGAAACTCTTGCAGATTGCGCGCGGGCTTCGATGTCTTCTTAAATGTCGCCAAATTCTCATTCAGTTAGTGCGGGGCTGGAGTGGTCACCTGGGTGTGCTGGCCTTCGACAAAAATATTGACTTTCCCGTTGCTCGAACCTGTTCCGATTTCCCCGGCCGTTGACTTTCCCGCAACGCCTTGGGCGCCGGTCGTGTCATATAGAGACCCGTGAAAATCTTTCAGCAGAGGTTTTTTGCCGGCCTTCGTCTTCACTGATCCGGAATCCGAATCAGCCGACGATGGCAGCGCGGCAGGCTGTAACTCCACCACGGCTGTGTTTTCCGCCTGTCCCGATTTTGGTGCGGACTTTCCGGCAGCCTTGTTTCTTGCTTCCTTGGCGGCTTCGCGAGCTGCGGCGGAGGTGCTCACAAGAGTCAAATCCTGGAGCTTGGTCGAGGTTTTGGATGTTTTGGCTTTCGCGGGGGTTGATTTGGCTGCGCCGGGTATCGGAGTCTTGGCCTGGGCTTTGGCGCCAACGGGCAGCCATAAACCAAAAATTGAGGCGACGATCGTAGCCTTCAGGAGCTTTGAGCGCATATCATCCCCAATCGAACTCCTTCATTCTGTGCCTGATTATTGAACGAGTCAAGCGAAGCTCATCATTACCTTCGCGCCAATCCTGCGGGCTAAAAACTGACGGTCGGAGGTTGCTTAGAACGACGAAATGAAATTACCTTCGCTATCAAACTGGAGAGAATAATTTTGGGGCTCAAGTCGCCAGCCCGGAAGTTGAGCCGCCTCCCGAGCGAGGGTTGCTGAGACGGCGACCCGGTTCAGAGCCAGGGTGTTTTGGATCCAGGTAATGCGCTGTTCTCCGGGGTTGGGGCTTCCCATTGTGGCCAGGGTTAGATTGAGAGCGGCGCGGTCGGAATCGAGATACATGGGCAGGCGGGCCATAATCGGATTCAGCGAAGTCTGCATATTGACATAAGTTTTTTGCAGATCGACTTTGCGGTACAGTCGCTCATGGATCACGTCCGCCAGCCCCACCCCCGCCGCGTTGCCGGCGCTTTCTTTTGTCAAATCGCGGACGTAAATCATCCCGATCTCGGGCAGTCCGTGCTGTGAGGTTCTTACGCCTCTTCCGATGACTTTGGTGTCCATCCCGGTTCCGCTGATGTTTTTTCCCAATTCGTTCACAACCAGGAGCTGAAGTTTTGAAAACGGCAGGCGGGGAACCAGCTTGCGAGCCACCGGCAGCATCGCTTCTTCCATGGCAATCATGCCCGTGGGGAGTGCGGCTTCAAGGGCTGCAACCTGGTGCATTTCATTTTCAGCAATCGCCAGTCCGAACAGGATTTTTCCTCTGGCCAGCGTTACGCCGGCCACAGCGCGGATCGCCTGCTCGAAGCCGATTTTGCGGCTCCAGCGATGAGCCTCTCGTGCTCCGTCGCGCTTGCCCAGGCCGATGGCGATCATCTTGAGTAATCCGCTTTCGATTCCGCCGGCAAAGTCCGTGTGCGGTTTGACGCGATTCATCACCACCACGCCGTCCGCTTCCCAGGCGTTGCGGTCCATGAAGACCTGAATCCCCTCGGGCGTTGTGCCCAGAGAGACGGTCGTCATGTCGGATTTGATTTCAACCCCGATTCTTTCGGGCGTAACCCCGTAATCGGCAAGCACCGCGAGCTGGCCCTCGGCGGTCGCGCCGCCGTGGCTGCCCATGGCCGGAATCACAAATGGATGTGCGCCCTGAGCTTTCAGCCAGCCGCAGACGCTTTTCACGATTTCCTTCAGGTTGTCGATGCCCCGGCTTCCGACCGTGACCGCGATCCGCAGGCCCGAGAGCTTTTGGGGAGCGATCCCAAGCCCGGCAAGCTTTTGCCGGATTTCCCCGTTGAGATCAGCCAGCGCCGGCATGCTCGGGGAAGTCCTTTCCATTACGCTGAAGTCTTCGATTGGGATCGGTCCATTCATGGCCATCATTTACCCTCTAGCAGCAGCTTAACCGTGGAGTTTGCCACGGTCAAATAAGCTCGGCCTTCTCCGGGTTGGTTCAGCGGCGGCTGGCGCCTCGGGAGAGGGACTTAAGGCGCGCCACAACCCGCCTCGATTTTCAATTTGGACATTCTCTGCGCTGCCGTTACAATGCAACTTGTTTCAGCAAAGGAGCCACCATGAAGGCAGCATTTTTGACGGGTTTGCGGCAGATCGCGATTCAGGAAACGGCGCAGCCCGAAATTGAAAATCCTCGGAGCGTCCTTTTACGAATTGGGGCGGTGGGCGTGTGCGGATCGGACGTGCATTTCTTCACCACGGGACGGATCGGTTCGCTGGTGGCCAACTATCCGGAGGGAACCGGGCACGAGTGCGCCGGAACCGTGGTGGAAATCGGCAGCGAGGTCAGACACCTGAAAGTGGGCCAGCGGGTGGCCATCGATCCATTGATCAGGTGCGGAAAATGCGATCAGTGCCTCTCGGGGCGGGAACACACCTGCCGGGACCAGCAATTCATGGGAGCGGCGGGCGGCGCCAGCGGCGCCTTGGCTGAATACGTGGTGATGCCGGAGGATTCTTGCTTTCCAATTCCCGACTCCATGACGCTAGCGCAGGCCACAGCGGTTGAACCATTCTCAATTGGACTTTATGCGCAGCGGCTGGCAGGGACGCAGCCCGGAGCGAAGATCGCGATTCTGGGCAGCGGTCCCATTGGATTGTGCGTGCTGCTGGCCTGCAAGGCCGCCGGCAACTGCACGGCCTATGTGACCGACCTGATTGATGAACGGCTGGAAGCTGCCCGGCGCTGCGGAGCGGATTGGGTGAGAAACGCAAAGCAGGACGACATCGTGCGCCCTCTCCGCCAGGCGGAGCCGCTGGGAGTGGATTTTGTGTTTGAGTGCGCAGGCCAGCAGGAAACTCTTGACCAGTCGATCGAATTGCTGAAGCCGGGCAGAACGGTGCTCATTGTCGGCATTCCGGAGGTTGACCGCGTGAGTTTTGACGTCCACGCCGCGCGGCGCGCGGAAGTCAGCTTGCAGAGCGTCCGCAGGCAAAATGAATGCACGGCTGCGGCGATTGACCTGGTTGCGAGCGGCGCCATCAACTTGGACCCGTTGGTCACCCATCATTTTTCACTGGATGAAAGCCAACAAGCTTTCGACATGGTTGCGGATTACCGCGACGGAGTGATCAAAGCGATGATCCACGTTGCAGAATAGCGGCATCACTTGCCCACGTTTTGTTCGGTTGATTTCCCACGAAATCCTTTCGGTGAGGACCTTCCCCCTTTTTGTTACCTCAATCTATTTTTCGAATCTGGAAGGAAGCGCAGGGTCATACTCTGGCCCGGGCCGGCACGTTGTTTTCTCCAAGCCCTTTCAACCGGCGTTCAAAGGTCGTAAGCTACAGGAAATATCCGGCCAGCCGCTGATTGAGGCGGGGCAGGACCGGACCGGCCGGATGTTTATGAGTTGATGTCTGAATGCCTTGGAGCCTGAAGCGGCAATCATTCGTGGCTGAAAGGTTAACAGCGCAATGTGGCGACAGGCGCTTGCAACTTCCATTCTGATTTTCGCCGTATGGAGTGTGAGTTTCGTCCGTCAGCCGGCCGCACAAGCTGATCCGGCCGCGCCAGCTCAGCAGCCCGCCCAGAAGCCCGAATCGCAAGCATGGGTGGCAAACGGCAAAGTCCTCGGAAAGCGAATCAAGACGGTGCCGGGAATGCTCTGCCAGGTCTGCGATAAACCCATCGGCAAAAATGATTTCACCTTCATCGTCAGGGGACAGCGGATCGGGGTTCACAAGGGGCGCTGCTACGCAGCGTTGCTGCGGCATCCTTACCATTTTCTGGAAGTCCTTCAGCCGCACGGAGCGTTTCTGGGCGCGGGAACCGAAGGACAAGAAGTCTCGTTCGCGTGGTTCCTGGTGGGCTTGTATGTTTTGACCGGGTTGGTATTTGGTGCGCTCGCCGCCCACCAGGCTCTTCATCGCGGCCGGAGCCCGGTGGCGTGGTTCGGATGGGGACTGGCGCTCAACGTGGTCGGATATCTCCTGCTGCTCGCACGGCCGGCAAAGCGTGCCGAGGGAATCATGTGTATCCCTGTGGGGCTTCGAAAAGTCCACGCAACGCCGGAGCCGAGCTCTTGTCCTGAGTGTGGCAAAACAAATCATCCCTCGGCTGAGCGGTGCGCCGGTTGTGGAGCCGCGTTGCGGCCGTCATCTGAATCAGAGGTTCACAAAGCCGGCTTTTGAGGAAGCCGGCCGGAGGAGTTGACGTTGGGCAAAATCGTGGAAACGGTGCAGGCAATTTTTGCGAGCGCCAACATGACGGAACGGCGGCCCGCGCTGGAGGCGCACCAGGAAAGCAACATTCCGGGGCTTTACGTCATCGGGGATCTCGCTGGCGCTCCGGTCATCAAGCTGGCCATGGAGCAGGGCTACAACATCGTTCAACACATCGCAGCAAAGCCCGATGCGCGATCTGGTGATCCGGAAATGTATGACATCGTTGTGGTGGGTGCCGGAGCCGCCGGGCTAAATGCGGGCCTTGCCGCTAAAGACAAAGACCTGCGCGTCATGATCCTGGAAAAGGGGAAAATCGCCAATACCATCGAAGATTTCCCGGAAGGGAAGTGGGTTTATGCCGAACCGGACCAGCAGCCTCCCAAGGGCAAACTCTGGCTGGACGGCGCCCGCAAAGAAGATTTGATTCGGCGATGGCACCAGATCATTCATGACAACCGGCTGGAGGTTCGTGCTGAGGAAGGCCTCAAGTCTCTGGAGCGCCTGAAGCGGGGCGGCTTTCGCATTGTGAGCGACAAGGACGAGTACTGCGCCCGGCGCGTCATTCTTGCTACCGGGCAGCGCGGCAATCCCCGCAAACTCAAGGTGCCCGGCGAAGAGCAGGAATGCGTTTATCACCGGCTCTACAGTCCCGGGGAGTACCGGGGCGAAGAAATCCTGATCGTGGGCGGCGGCAACAGCGCCGCCGAGGCTGCCATCACGTTGAGCGAGCACAACCTTGTCACGCTCAGCTACCGCGGAGACGAGTTTTACCGGCTCTTCAAAGATAACAAGCGGCGGCTGGACGAAGCCGCCCGGGGCGGCCGCCTGAAGCTTCGTTTGAACTCGACGGTCCCCGAGTTCGGCGATCGAGTCGCGACGCTCCAGGTTGAGAAGGACGGGAACAAGTCGGTTGAAAAGATTCGGTTTGACCACGCTTTTGTTTTGATCGGCTCCGAGTTTCCCGGAAAGTTTCTGAAGTCGCTGGGGCTGCGGCTTGAAAACGAATGGAACGGAAGCTGGCTGCGCGCCGCCGCGCTGTCGTTGGCTGTACTCCTGGGCCTTTGGGTTTTTGGCGGGCAAGCAGGAGTGAGCGTGGTCCAGCGCACTCCTGCCTTGCTGGGCGGCCTGGTGGCGTTGGCGGCGGCAGGCGCTCTGGTTGCCACGGGGATTCGGGGCGACCGCTTCTCGTGGCTGGGAGTGTCTTTCCTGGTTTGCTACACGATCTATGGCGTCAAGACCAACAGCCCTGGAACCGAATACTGGCCGTTTAGTGGCTGGGGGTTTAGCTTTCTATCGTTGTTTGGCCGCCCAGCCTCTTTCTGGTACGACGTGCTTTACACCGGGGTCATGACGGCTTTTGGCATCGCGGCTCTCAAGCGATGGGGGCTTGACCGCAAGGATAAGTTCCAGATTTGGCGCTACGTCAGCCTGCTGAGTTTTCAGTGGATTTTCTTTTTCATCATTCCGGAGTTTTTGTTTGAATGGGCCATCAAGTATCAATGGGTGGGCGAACGGCTGGCGCACGATCCGGCGTTTGCCGGCCAGGCTTGGCGCAGCTACGGCATCGTCTATGCGTGGCCGCTGTTCTTTTACACCTTCTTCGGTGACCCGAACAAAATCTGGGTGATCTGGGGCGTCCTGCTGGCGTTCGGCATCATTCCTCTTTTTGTGCTCTGGCATGGCAAGCGTTATTGCTCGTGGATTTGCGGTTGTGGCGGGCTTGCGGAGACGCTGGGCGACCGCTGGCGGCATCTGGCGCCCAAAGGGAAGGCCAGCCAGCGCTGGGAGCAGATGAACCTGGCGATGCTGGTTCTTGCCGTGGTTGTGACCCTGGCAGTGCTGCTGCGCGGCACCATAGCTATTCTGCGTGGGCCGGGTTCATGGGGACTCGATCTGTATCGCGTGTTGGGAGACATCTGGCTGGTTGGGATTATTCCCGTCATGCTCTATCCGTTCTTAGGCGGAAAAATCTGGTGCCGGTATTGGTGCCCGCTGGCCAAGATGATGGAGTTGTTCAGCCGCGCCTACTCGAAACTGGGCATCAGCCGCTACCGCATCGAGGCCAATGAAAAATGCATCGCCTGCACCGAGTGCACCCGGAACTGCCTGGTGGGAATTGACGTGATGAACTTTGCGATGAAGCAGCAGCCCATCACCAACGCCAACTCTTCCTGCATCGGCTGCGGCATCTGCGTGACCGTGTGTCCCATGGATGTGCTGAGCTTTGGCAGGGGTAAGCCTACCAGCGACCTGGTGCAAATCAAGCGCCTGGCGCCGCCGCAGCCCGCAAGCCGTCTGGAAGTGTGAATGCTCCCATTGGCGTAAGTAACGGCAAGGCTTCCAGGCAATCCAATAAGCAGCGCTATAATTTTACGCAGACAATATCGAAAAGAGGCATCAGGATGACCGACGATACGCACACAGGAGACACTTTAGCCGGGCCGGATTCGAATAACGAAGGTGGAACCTTCAAAGACCCCGTCTGCGACATGGATGTTGAGCCCTCCTCGGCGGCGGGCAGCTACGAGTACAAAGGGATTACCTATTATTTTTGCTGCGAGCCTTGCCTGGAAAGGTTCCGCGCTGCGCCCGGAGAATTCTTAAATCCCGCAAAATCGGCGCCTCAACCCAAGGAAGCTCCGCCCGGAACGGACTACACCTGCCCCATGGACCCCGAGGTCCATCAGGAGACTCCGGGAGCCTGCCCGAAGTGCGGCATGGCGCTTGAGCCCGCGACAGTCGCGTTGCCGCAGACCCGCACCCAATATGTTTGCCCTATGCACCCCGAGGTCGTTCAGGATGAACCGGGCTCCTGCCCGAAATGCGGAATGGCGCTGGAACCGCGCACGGTGACGCTGGAAGAAGAAGCGAATCCGGAATACGTGGACATGAAACGCCGCTTCATCATCAGCCTCTTTCTGACGGTTCCGACCATTCTGCTGGCCTTGACGGAAATGACGGCTTCAGGGCACCTGCTTTCCAGCCTCGCCCGGAATTGGATTGAATTCGCACTGGCAACGCCGGTGGTGCTTTATTGCGGCTGGCCGTTTTTCCAGCGCGGATGGGCGTCGATTGTGAACCGCAGCCCCAACATGTTTACGCTGATCGCCATTGGCACGGGTACGGCGTTTATCTACAGCGTGGTTGCCACCATCGCTCCCGGCATTTTTCCGGAAACTTTCCGGAGCGCGTCCGGCACCGTTGCGGTCTACTTTGACGCCGCCGCCGGCATCACCACGCTGGTTCTGCTGGGCCAGGTTCTGGAACTGCGCGCCCGGGCGCAAACTTCAAGCGCCATCAAGGCTCTGCTGGGACTCGCTCCCAAGACAGCCCGGCGCCTCTTGGACGGCGGCACGGAAGAAGACGTGCCGCTCGATCGTGTGAACCAGGGTGACCGGTTGCGTGTGCGGCCGGGAGAAAAGGTCCCTGTGGATGGCGAGGTGCTTGACGGTTCGAGCTATGTTGATGAGTCGATGATTACCGGCGAGCCCACGCCCGTTGAAAAGTCCAAAGGCGAGCGTGTCACGGGCGGAACGGTGAACGGGAAGGGAAGCCTGGTGATGCGCGCCGAGCGCGTGGGCAGCGATACTCTGCTGGCGCAGATTGTCCGCATGGTGAGCGAGGCACAGCGTAGCCGGGCGCCGATTCAGCGGCTGGCGGACGTGGTGGCTGGATATTTTGTTCCGGCGGTGGTTGGCTCCGCCATCATCACTTTTATTGTCTGGTCGATCGTGGGGCCCGCTCCGGCCATGGCGTATGCGCTGGTGAACGCCGTCGCGGTGCTGATTATCGCCTGCCCCTGCGCGCTGGGACTGGCCACGCCGATGTCAATCATGGTGGGCACCGGCCGCGGAGCCACGGCGGGCGTGCTCATCAAGAATGCCGAAAGCCTGGAAGTTCTGGAAAAGGTCAACACCATTGTGGTGGACAAGACCGGCACGCTGACTGAAGGCAAGCCGCGTTTGGTTTCCGTTGAGCCGATGGAAGGGTGGAGCGAGCGGGACTTTCTGCGCCTGGCTGCAAGCCTGGAGCGTGGCAGTGAGCATCCGCTGGCCGAGGCGATTGTGAACGGGGCTCGAGAAAAGGAATTGGAGCTTCTCGACGCGCGCGAGTTTCAGTCACTCACCGGCAAAGGCGTCACCGGAAAAGTGGATGGCCGGACGGTCGGCCTGGGCAACAGCATGCTGCTTCGAGAACAGGGCGCGGACGCGG
>CAYWMN010000048.1:0-19864 GCA_964459065.1 uncultured Acidobacteriota bacterium
ATCCCCGTTCTCGGCAAATATAGCTCCTACGATGTTCCGGTTCTGCGTAAGCATGAGCAATGGTTTGAAGATATGGGGATAAATTGGCTGTTGCTCGACTGGAGCAACCTGCTGTGGATGAAACCTGCATGGGAAGAGCACAAAGGCGCCACCCATGAACTGGAAGAATCTACGGCGCTGCTTTTCAACACGTATGCCCAATTGTTAAAAGAAGGCCGGCATCCTCCCAAGCTGGTCATTATGCTCGGCCTGCAGAATGGACCGCCGATCCCGCACGGAGTCGAAAGACTCAACAGGATTATCGCGTGGACCAGCAAGCACTTTCTGGACAACCCCGCCTATAAAAACCTCTGGCTCTACTATCAAGGCAAACCGCTCTTAACCATTCTCTATAACGTCGGTCTGTCCTGTCAGCAGATCGCCCAGCGAACTGCCGGCGTGGTGGCCCCGCAGTGGACCATTCGGTGGATGGGATCTCAACTTCAGGACACCCACGTCGAGCGGTGCGGATTCTGGTCGTGGATGGACGGTCCGATTCGCCAGGTGGTGACCTACCATAACGGGCGGGCTGAAGAAGTTGTCGTCACTCCTTCCAGTTTTCCCATTCCTGGAGGCTGGCTCGATCCCCGAGCGGTAGGCCGAGACCACGGCGCTCCTTACCTGGAAAGCTGGAAAGTTGCCTTCGCAAGCCGTCCGGAATTCATCCAGGTTCACCAATGGAACGAATTTGCCGGACAGGAGGAGGGCAAAGGCTCCGGTCCACACCATGATGTCTACGGTGACGAATATAATCTGGAATTGAGCGATGATATTGAGCCCACCAGGATGAACCAGTGTGCCTATCGCGGCTGCGGAGGCTGGGGCTACTATTATATGAATCTGACTACAGCTTTGATTTCCCTTTACCGCCGCCAAACGCCCGGAATCACCGTGATGGCCCTATCCGGCCCGTTTAAAGCGGCGGTGGTAAAAAAGCATGCTCTGCCTCTGCACTGGGAAACAATTGGCAAGCAGCCTGCCAGCTACCGGCTCGACATGGACGGGAAGACAATTGCTGATAACATTCACGGGACAAAATATGTCTTGAATCTGCAGCACGTGCGGCCCGGCAAGCATAAAGTGACGCTGATCGCCAACGACGCTTACACTTACTTTGATCTTTCACCCAAGAAGCCAGCCAGGAGATCACGCAGGAAACTGCCTGTTACATCAACCATTGAATTCTCATATTCACCGAACTGAGTTACCGGCCGGTATCGGTTGATTCTGGCCGTAAATGTAATGCACAATAGCTTTGTGCGGCGCTGTGAGTTCCGCCCAACGGGTTTGACGACGGAAGTATTTTTCGCAACGGGGTAGCTCTCGTAAAACAAAATGTTCAGAACTCTTCCCTGCCGCTCCTGACCGGCCGATACCAGGCCTTTTTCGGTTGCCGTTTTGCCCCTCGTCAAGCACACTCCATCGTTCCCGCCGCTCACTTTAGAAAAGGCCGGAACTCTATCTGGATAGGGTAAATTATCGAAAAAGGAAACCTTAGATGTCGAGTCTGGAAGACGAACAGAAACCGCAAGAATCCCGGAACCTGTTTCAACGCCATTGGCGGCTGATTGTTTCCGCGGGTGGAATCTTACTGCTGCTGACACTGGTGGTAACCTCGATATTCTTCGTCAAGAAGAGAACCGCTGAAGGCAGCATCCTTGCGCCCGGATTTGTGCTACGCGACCAGAACGGCAAGCTGACTTCACTGGCGCAGTTCAGGGGCAAGGTCGTCGTACTCACCTTCATCGATCCCGAGTGCCACCAAATCTGCCCACTCACGACCAAGAGCATGGTGGAGGCGCTTAACCGGCTGGGGCCAGCCGCCGCATCGCAGGTCCAACTGATCGGCATCAATGCCAATCCCATGAAAACCCGGGTTGCCGACGTAGCAGCTTATACGCGCGTGCATGAATTACAGGGGCGCTGGCTTTTTCTGACCGGCTCGCCGGCACAATTAAAACGCGTTTGGCGCAACTATCACGTTTATGTTGGAGAAAGGAACGGCGACGTCGTTCACGAGGCGGTTGTCTTCATCATCGGCAGGAATGGCTACGAGCGAGACGAAGGCACCACGTCCATGAGCTACGAGTCTGTCGGCCAGGAAGCTCAGGCGCTTGCCAAGCAAATCGCGACCCTGCTGCCCGGCCATCCCTCCATCCCAGCTTCAAGCCAGACCCCAAAGCAACCGGGGAAACCGGTCGTTCCGAGCCAGACGGTCAGTTTGACGGCCCTGGGATCCAAGCAACAAACTGTAAAACTTGGAGGCGCCCATCCGCGCCTGCTGCTCTTTTTCGCCGGGTGGCTTGGACAAGAATCGGTCCTGTCAAATAAGCTCGGGGCGCTCGACCGTTACGGTGCTGTGGCGCGAAAGCGAAACTGGCCAGATCCCCTGGCAGTTGACGAACTCACCACAGAACCCTCAGCCTCTGAAGCCGAGAAAGTACTCACTCCCCTTGCCGCCAAGCTTCATACGCCCATCGTTCAGGATGCCACCGGAGAGATCGCCGATGGGTATGCTGTTAATGACCTCCCGTGGTTCGTGCTGACTTCGCCCAAGGGAAAGATTCTCTGGGATCATGACGGCTGGCTTTCGGCGGCCGACCTCAGCCGGCAAGTGCACAAAGCATTGGCCGTACCCAGACACAAAGAATCAAAACCGGCGCCTGAATAGGAACCCTGCGCGGGCTTCAAGGTTCACCTGCGGCGGGGGCGCCGTTTTGGTAAAATCAAATCATGATGAAACCTGCTAGTGATTTTTCCAAGGCGCCCTTTCTGGTAATTTGGGAGACGACCCAGGCCTGTGATCTTGCCTGCATGCACTGCCGTGCTTCGGCCCAGCCCCTGCGCCATCCCGAAGAACTGACGACGGAGGAAGGGTTCAAACTGCTGGCCGACACCGCCCGGATGGGCACGCCCGTTTTTATCCTAAGCGGCGGCGACCCCGCCAAACGTCCCGACCTGCTGGACCTGGTGCGCGAGGGGAAAAGGCTGGGCCTCCGCATGGGGACGGTACCGGCCGCGACTCCCACTCTGGCGCCGGAAATGATTCGCGGTCTGAAACAGGCTGGGCTTGACCAGATGGCCCTCAGCCTGGATTACCCTCGCGCCGATCTTCACGACGGCTTCCGTTGCGTCAAAGGGGCTTTTGACAAGACGCTACAAGCGGCAGAATGGGCACACCAGAACAACCTCCCCTTACAAATCAACACAACGCTCTGGGCGGGCTCAGCCCCCTATCTCTCCGAAATGGCCGAACTGGTTGAGCGCCTTCAGGCGGTCTTTTGGGAGGTCTTTTTCCTGGTTCCCGTTGGACGGGGTGAATCCCTGGACGGAATCGAAGCACGCCGCTGCGAGGAATTATTCGCCACACTGTATGAGGTTCAGAAAAAGTCTCGCTTCATCTTAAAGGTTACCGAGGCCCCGCACTATCGCCGCTACGTGGCGCAACGCGAGGCTGGCAACGGGTCGGGCCAGCAATCACCGGCCCCCAAAGCTCCTCACGGCGCGGTGTCGATGCCTCAAATGCTCCGCCGGTCTGAGGGCCCCGGGCACACGATCGGGTTTGCCCCCCACGGCGTGAACGCCGGCAAGGGCTTTGTTTTTGTCTCCCATGTGGGGGAAGTTTATCCGAGCGGTTTCCTCCCGAGGTCGGCAGGCAACGTGCGAGCGAACAGCATCGTCGAAATCTATCGCGACGCTCCGCTCATGCGCGAACTGCGCGATCCCGATGCCCTGCACGGCCGGTGCCAGCGATGCGAATATCGCACCATCTGCGGCGGTTCGCGGTCACGGGCCTATGCGCTTACCGGCGACTATCTTGCGACTGATCCCTGGTGCGCCTATCAACCTCAGCCGCTCCAGCAGGTTCGCAGGTAGCATTCCACGGTGGTATAGAAATACCGCGTATTACATTGCAGGAGTCGAAACCCGGGAGGCCCGCAAACGGCTAGCGTGGTTCGACTGCTACGAGCCTCATAGGCAGAAGATGGCCTTAACCCGTCGTCATCCCGTGATCAGCCGGAAGAAGAAGCGGACGCCTGGTTAAAAAACAACAACGACGACATTCGAGTCCAAAAACCCCATGCCATGAAACATCAGAACGACCGCCCGACTAACAATCCAGGCCCTTAACCTGTTTTGTGCTTGCCAGCGGCCACGCGCTAATTGTCGAGGAGAGATCATGGAACACCAGCGATTTGAAGGCGACCGGACTTTGATGCGGATTCACATCGGCGAGTCAGACAAGTGGCACGGGAAATTACTTTACGAAGCCATTGTGGAACTTCTCCGGAAAGAGGGTTTCTACGGCGCGACAGTCCTCCGCGGGGTGGGAGGTTACGGGTCCTCGAGCCGTTACCACACGGAGAAGATTCTGCGGTTGTCACAAGACCTGCCCATCATCATTGAAGTCGTCGAGGATGCGGAGCGAATCGAAAAAATTCTTCCCCGGCTTGATGACATGGTGGACGGTGGTTTGGTCACCCTTGAAAAAGCCCACGTCATTCTTTATCGGCCCGGGACGAAGGAGAAATAAAAATGGGGCAGGATGGCACACTGGAAACAGCTGAAGTGCCTTCAGCCTGCTTGTGGCGCTGCGGTTGAGGGCTTCTGAATGCGAATTGTCATTGTTTCAGACATTCACGGCAATTTCGACGCCCTTTCCGCGCTTCCGGAAACAGGGGACGAGCTTTGGGTTCTGGGCGACCTGGTCAACTACGGTCCCGAACCGGGGCCGGTGGTCGACTTTGTAAGATCCAGAGCATCGATCGTGGTTCGAGGCAACCACGACCACTCGATCGGTTACAACGAAGATCCCCGATGCTCGCCCCGCTTTCGCGAAATGGCGGCGGCGACGCGGCATTTCACGGATTCTGTTCTGGGATTTGAACAGAAGTACTATCTTCAAAACCTGCCTCTGAGCCTTGCGACCCAAAAGGGAAAAACCCGCTTCTACCTCTGCCACGCAGTGCCCTCCGATCCGCTTTTCGGTTATTGCGGCACCGGGTCGCCACGCTGGGTTCAAGAAGTTGAGAGCGTCAACGCTGATGTGATCTTAGTGGGACACACCCACATTCCTGCCATGCGTTCCTTCGGTTCCCGTGTGGTCGTCAATCCGGGCAGCCTAGGGCAGCCCAAGACGGGAAGGCCCGAGGCGCGGTATGCAGTATGGGAGGACGGCAAGCTCGAACTGAAGTCGTATCCGTATCAGGTGGATGACGCAGCGGCCAAAATCCAAGCCATGCCGATTGACGCCGCGCTGCGCAAGGAATTAATTACGATTCTGCAAACGGGAACCATCCCGTAGGAACAGAAAGCGGCGAAATGCAGCAAAAGCCTGAAACGACAAAAAGGAGCAATGGCAGAATAGCTGCCGGGGGAAACGGAATCTCTTTCCTCGGACGGGATGGCGAATCGCGTCGTATTACAGAGGCCCTCCGGAAAAAAGAAAGCCTGATGATCGCCGGCCCGGCCGATATCGGCAAGACCACCCTGATCCAAAACGTGATCCGGAATCTGCCCGGCGACCTTCGTCCAAAGTGTCTCTACCTGCCGGGTTTCAAAGATCTACAGAACCTGTTGCGGAGTCTCATTAATGCCCTTCACCAGGCGAACAGTCCCGGCCTGCACCAACAGCTCAAAGCAGCAAGGGTTTCTGATGCCAATTTCGACGTCTGGCTAAAAGCGCTCCCCAGTTCCAAGTTAAAAGGAATCGTTTACCAGGCAGCTGAAACAGGCGACTATAGGATCATTTTCGACCACATTCCGCTCCTGACCCACGCCAGAGCAAAGATTATTAAAGAGCTTTTCTGGATGCGCGATACTCCAGTTTATCTGCTGATAAGAAATGGTCCGAAATCCCGGATCGCACAGTGGATGCGTTTTTTCTATTGGAGCAACCGCCAATGCTTGACTCTGGGCCCGCTGGCTGAGCCCGTGGCCGGCGAATTGCTGGAAGCGTGCATTAAGAAGTTTCAATTGTCCAGCTTCGACCTGGAAGAATTCAGAGATGAGGTTCTTGCCTTAAGCGGCGGGGCACCGGGCGCCATTGTAAAGATGTGCGCGCTTGCTGCGGAACCGCGCCATCAATATGGATCGCGCATCAAAACCAAGCTCGTGCATATTGACTATTTGATGAGCGGGTCAAGTCCGGGCCACTCGCGTGAAAGAAAAGCTCGCTGACCTGAGACCTTCAAGCAGTCCAAGCTATCATCATGCCCAGTGAATTGGCTGGAAACCATCAACCCGTTCATCATGGCAGCGTTCACCGTTTCGCTATTCTGCTTGAGAAAAGAACGTAGCTTCGCTGTCGGGTTTATGCGACGAGCGTATTCTCAGAATTTTCTGAAAGAAAAGGCTATTGGGGATCTGCAGGAAGTGCTGTCCCGTCGTTTGTTCTCCATCGGCTGATTGCAGGTTCAGAGTTGTAAACATCAGATTCATCGCCACGACCCGTCCGCCGACACCAGCCCCGCTGCTTTCAATCAATTCCACAGTGTCACCAATGCGAAAGGGCCGGAAGGTCAATACCAGAAGCGCGGCGGTTGCATTGCCGAGCATGCTCCAGACGGCGACAAACCCCACAGCAATTGCGGCCAGCCCCGCGGAGATCACTGCCCATGCGCTGCCGAACACCCCAGCCACCTGCAGCAAGATCAGCACCGTCAGGAACAGGATCGCGAGACGTTGAAACGATTGCAAACGTCTTGCCATGACCGGGGCGATATAGTTCGATTCACGGAGCCTGTTGATCAGCCGCCGCAGAATAGCGGACACAAGTATGGCAGCAGCAACAATGATCACACCGGCTGCGAGTTCATCGATAACAGGAGCGTACGTCCTAAGAAAGCCCGAAACAAAGACGCTCAGATTTGCCAGGAGCATGGAGCCCTTCACCATATGCGTGCTTCCTCACCCATCGTGTCGCCTGCTTCGTGCTTCCCTAAACATCGGAATCGGTGACGAATCAACAGACGGCACTGAAAACGTTATTCAGGACCTTCTGAAAAACCAGTCCGGGTAAAATGAAATTATATGATGGTTGTATTCACTCTCGCTGAAGATTGTCGGATTTGCGGCGCAAGCGAACAGGGATAGCGGCCACGATGGAGTTGGCCGGGATTTCGAACCTTGCCCGTTCCGGGCGACGGCAACGGGCGGCAAGTGGGAGGTCAACGGCAAACGCCTTGCCCCGTCCCAGAAAAGTAACCGTTCCGAGAGCCGCCCCTCCTGCTCTATCAGGCAAGTTAATGGGACTTGTAGGTACAAAATGACAGGATTGGTGGAGGCGGGGGGAGTCGAACCCCCGTCCGAAAAGCCTGACGATCGAAAGACTACACGCTTATCTCGTTCACTTTCAGCTTTCGCCAACGGTCCTAAGGAACGGGCAAGAACGAACCGCCAGCTAGCCTGTTTTCCGGTTGCCCGGTCTTGCCTGGAAACTTCAGGCGGCAGTGCCCAAGCCAGCCCGCTCGATGACGCCTCGTTTCCGCCCCGCGGGCTTGGCGGAGGAGACGCGCTAGCCTAAATTAGGCAGCGTATGCAAACTGCGTGTTGTTGGCAGTTGTAGTTTCCCACTCCGATTACGGGTGGTGTGGGCCCCCCGGCGTGCCTTTCGAGCGCGAGAGCTTCCGTCGAAACCGGAACACCCCCTCATGTTAAGTTTAGGGCCGGTTCGCAGCGGGTGTCAACAAGCGCCGCAGACGAGGTCTGCGCTGCTTTCACAAGGATAGAATTTTCTTATTCTTTGCCTTGACGGCCGAGATGCCGGTTGACATGCTCAGCTTTGCCTGTACGATAAATGAAGGCGCTAGGAGGGTGAAGGGGCCGAGAGCATTGGAGACCAGATCGTCGAACGCAATTTTTGAAACCATCCGCCAGGCTCAAGAGTTCATTCGCGGAACTCTGCGCCTGCAAACCGAGCAAATCGACAAGCTCGCCCAGATTACGGATCTACTGCGGAGCCAGCACCGCGAGACCCATGAAGAGGCCCAGCACCTGCTGGAGCCCATCGCCCAAACCCTCGCGGAGCAAGGCGGCGCCGATGCACCTTCTCTACAAAGCCTCGCGGGCTCCATCCGCAACCTCACCGCCGCCGCCAACCCCGGTCAAATCTTTGAATCGCTTGCTGCTGAAGCCGCGCAGATGAACGTGCGAGCGGCAGTCTTTGAAGTTCGAGGCCTGGCGGCTTGGGGATCATCAGCGGGCGGATTCGGCTCAGATGTTTCCAACCAGGATTTGAAATCATTGGTGGTTCCCCTGAACGAGGACAATCCCTTCCACCAAGTATTCGGGACAGCGCAGGCTTTGGAAACAGGTCCTGAGAGTTTCGTAAGAAATCGTAACCTCCTTGAAATACTCCAGCCCTCCCCGGAAGCCCACATTTTGCTGTTTCCCATACACTCGGCTGATGCCGTGACGGCGATTCTATATGCTGTGAGCGATGAGAGCGACAACTCAGCTCTTAAGGAAGCCTTGGGGATTCTGACCGAATTCGCAGGCGCGCAACTTGACCGTTTGATGGCGCGCAGCACGGGCTATGTCACGAGCGAGGCGGAGCACGTCCCGGGGCCGGAAACCCCGGCGGAGATAGAGTCCGGCGCCCAGGCCGCTGAAGCGGAATCTGAACCCGGCCAGGAGACCGCACCAGACGCGGAGCTTCAGCCGAGCCTGCAAGCTGAGCCAAGCGTAGAGCCAAGCGCCGGCACCGAGGACGCAACGGAATTGCCCCCCAGTCCAGAATCGCAGGAAACGATTACCGCAGAGCCGGCGCCAGCGGCCGAGCAAGCGCCCGAACCAGCCGAAGAGAGCGAAGAAGTACAGACCCTGCGCCGCGACGCCCAGCGGTTCTCAAAGCTGCTGGTTTCTGAAATTGTGCTGTATAACAAGGAAATGGTTGCGGAGGGACGCAAGAACAAAGATCTTTATCAGCGTTTAAGAAAAGATATCGATCGCAGCCGGCAAACCTACGAAAAGCGTTTTGGGAATACGGAGGCCAAACGGATCGATTACTTCCACGCGGAACTGCTCAGGGTGCTGGCAGAAAACGATCCGTCGCTCTTCGGTTCCGACTATCCGGGCCCTTCAGTGTGAGATTGTCGATCACTTCAGCCATTGCCGTTTTGCTACTGGGGATTGCTCCCGCGGTGTCGACGGCTGCCCAGCCGGAAGTGCCCCATGCCCTCACCCGGCTGGCAGCGCAAGCAAACAGATCCCGCATCTGGCCGGCCTTGCGCCACTACGCACAATCCCAACACCATGCTCGGGAGCAGGCCGCGGCTTATTTTGTGCTTGGATACCGCGAATATGAATCAGGAAATTATGAGGCGGCGGAAAAAGATCTGGGGGCAGCCTTGCCCTCCAACTTCGCTCTTGCCGACCTGGACCAGTACTATTACGCGGCGGCAGCCTATAAAGCCGGCCATCCCGAAAAAGTTGTCAAAACACTGGGTGGCTTCTCTGCCCGCTTCCCCAGGAGCCCCGTGCGTTACAAGGCGCTCGAACTGCTGGCCTGGGGATACCTCCAAAACGGTGAGACGCAACTGGCTCTGAAGGCTCTCCAGGCAGGGCCTGAGGTGCGGCAGCGGCCGGCCTTGGCATTACTGCTGGCGCAAGCCTACCTTGACAACGGCAGCATAAAGTCAGCGGCTCGCGCTTATCAGGAAGTCTACTACGCTTTCCCGACAACGCCTCAAGCCAATGTAGCAGGAGCCACCCTGAAAAAACTGCGTCTTCGGCTGGGGGTCAATTTCCCTTCAGTTTCGGATGAAATCGCGACCGCGCGCGTCGAAAAGCTTTATGCGGCTTATCATTACACAGAAGCCCTGAAGGGCTACAATGAACTCCTGAAAGCCCGGCAAGACAGTTCCTGGGCCTGGCGCTGGGGCCTGGGACGGGCACAATGCCTGGTCGCGAAAGGCCATGCCGACGAGGCAATTGAAACCCTCGTTGGCACCGCTGCTCCAACGCCGGAAATTGACGCGCAGCGCCTGGCCATCCTTGTTCATGCGTACCTCCGAACGGGGAATGAAACCGCAGCGGCCAAGTCCGTCAATCAACTCCAGTCGAATCATCTGAGGAGCCACTGGCACGCCGTCGCCCTTCTGGATTTGGCGAACTTCCTCCTGCGCCACGGAAACCAAAATTTGGCGGAGTTGTATTACCGCACCCTGACCGAATTATTTCCCAAGACCCCTCAGGGCCTTAAGGCAAGCTGGCGGCTTGGATGGGTCAATTATCTTGCTGGAAACTCTTCCCAGGCGCGCAAGCAATTCCTCGCCCACATCAAGAATTACCCACAGTCGCCGCACGTTCTGGCCGCAATCTACTATTACGCGAGACTAGAGGAGAAACCCTCTCCTTCGCGAGCCCGCGCCCTCTACACATTCCTCGTCAGGCGGTACGTTCACAACTATTATGCTGTCGAGGCTGCAAGCCGGCTCCGGGCTCTTCCCGTCGAACGCGCGCGGGCAGCAGGCTCCCGATCCGGCCTGACGGTTGCAGAGTTGGGATCAAGACTTCCGAGGGCAAATCCACCCGACCTCCAACCTTGCCGATTAGAACGTGCTGACCCGAATTTACGCGCATTCGATATGCTCAGAGCGCTCCATCTCGAGGCCCTCGCAGCTCAGGATATTCGAGCCCGCCTTGTTGATGAGCCCTCGTCAAATCCGCTGCTGCTTGCTTTGAGCCGGCTGCAGGCCAATCAGGGAAAATACGATCTTGCTCTGCGCAGTGCCAAGAAAATCGTCCCGAGCTACTATTCGACGCCGTTTTCCGTTCTGCCGCGAGAAATCTGGAATCTGCTTTTCCCCACAGCCTTCGCCAGGGAAATTAAGCGCCGGGCGGCCTTGAACCATCTTGCGCCGTACCTGGTGATGGCTCTTATCCGCCAGGAATCAGGATTCAATTCCCGGGCCACTTCACCTTCGGGCGCCCGGGGCTTAATGCAGATCCTGCCGTCCACGGCGGCTCGATCCCGCCGCAGCCGCAGAACCGTGGCCCAACGGCTGTATAATCCTGCCTACAACGTGCGATTCGGTTGCGCATACTTGCGCGAGCTCCTTAAACGATTCAAAGGGAATTTGCCTGAAGCCTTGGCGGCTTATAATGCCGGCCCCACGCGCGTCTCCCAATGGGTCAGCGCGCACTCCTATCGCGATTCCCAGGAATTCGTGGAATCCATTCCTTTTACGGAAACGCGGATCTACGTCAAGGCGGTGCTGAAGGATCGAGCCGTCTACCGGCAGTTGCTGGCGCGCCGGGTCCATTTTGCCGAATGCCGCTCGCCTTCGCGGAGAAGACCTTAGCCGTGGCTTAAAAACCGGGCGGGCGGCTCAAAGGCGGCTTCCCCCAAAAACCTGTGGACGAACTCCCGCCCATCCTGCCATCCTGTTCTATTAGGACCCAACGCCCTTATTCAGGAGCAGCAATGCGATTTCTTACCTTGGCCGTTCTGCTGGGCCTGCTGGCGCCCTGCATCGGTTCAGCACAAAAACCCGCCCCAACTTCCAGGCCAAATCCCGGGAACCCGCCGGTTGGCGGACCCGCCTCCGGCCCCATCGAGACCGAGACAATCAAGATCCCCGAGCGGATGCAAGCCCCTCCGAAGTCAATGGCGAATCAGCCGGGCTACATGGAACCCGCCCAGACGCGCGCCCTGCTTTATAAGCTCTGGCAAGGGGAATCCCGCGTGAGGGATCTGTTGACTCAGGTCCAGCCCCGGAACACCAAAATGCCCCCGGCCGTGAGGGCTTCCTACAAAAGCGACCTGGATACACTGCACCGCAAGCTTGCGGCTCTTGAAAAGAGGCGCCGGCAGTTCTCAGGCCGAGTCGATAGCGAATACCTGGGCTTCGAGACCTACGCGGGGATCGGCAGTGTATTGCTGCCCCTCGATCGCCTGGCGCAGGTCGTGTCCCGCTACGGCAATTCCAGCCTTAGCGCGGAGTTCAATCGAGCGTGGAATGAAATGCAGACCCTGCAGCAATCCCTCAATCCCTACCTCGCTTTCTTGTTGCGAAACCACGACCGGATTTTTCTGATTACGCAAAGTAATCTTTACGGGTGCCAAAACGAACTGAACTACTCCATGCGCGGAGCCAACGGACCGGTGCATCCCATGAGGAATATCCTTCCGGCATTTAAGGGCCGACGCCACCCAGCACCCAAGCGGCAAAAGGCCAGCACGGACGCCAACTCCAAGTCCAAGCGTTAAAGCACCAAACCGCGTCCATTTTCTTAAAACACCAAGCCTGCCGGGCCTGCTCTAACTTGCGTATAGAACTAAAGGTCTAGGACCAACGTACGTTGACAGGTTCAAGGGTTAACGGCAGAGTATGGGATAGTGACTCCGATAAACCGCATCAAACTCGAGGAGGGGAAAGGCGTTGCACCCTCAAAGACCGGCTCTAACCCTTCTGCTTTTGAATTTGCCGGAATTTCCAACGCCTAACCCCTCCGCTTTTTTACCTCGGCCTTCCCCCCCTCTGACAAAGTAGCGGACTGATTTTTAACATTAACTTCCCCTGCATACGCCTGGAGTTTTCTACCCTCTGCAACGGTGCCGGCCAACCTAAGGACTCTTCCGCTGAATAGCCCCCATCCGCGGGCTGCCGGGAGGGGGGCAAATTGACAGCTTCCTGCAGGTAGTTTACATTGGCACTTTCATATTGAAATGGGGTGAACATGCTGGATTTAGGTTTTGTACGTTCTAATCTCGACCTGGTCCGCCAGAAAATGCGCGACCGTGGCCTGCCGGATATCCTGGCAGATTTTGAGTCCCTCGATGCGGAGCGGCGGAGACTTCTCTCCCAATCAGAAACTCTGAAGGCCCACCGGAATAAAGCCAGCGAAGAGATTGCACGGCTGAAGAAGCAGAAACAGGATGCCTCCGCATTGATTGCGGAGATGAAGCAGGCGGGACAGCAAATTCAGGCGCTCGACGAGCAAGCCAAAGCCGCTGACGACGAGCTGCGGAACCTGCTGAGCAACGTTCCTAACCTTCCGCACGAGACCGTCCCCGTGGGGCGAAGCGCCGCAGACAACCAGGAAATCCGGCGCTGGGGCGAGCCCCGGCAATTTGATTTCGAGCCCAAGGCTCACTGGGATTTGGGGCCGGAACTGGGCATTCTGGATTTTGAGCGCGCCGCTAAAATCGCCGGTGCGCGTTTTGCGGTTTATTTCGGAGTGGGCGCAAAGCTTGAGCGGGCGCTCGCCAATTTCATGCTGGACACTCATACCCGCGAGCATGGATACACCGAAGTGCTGCCTCCCTTTATCGTGAATTCCGCAAGCCTGTTCGGCACCGGACAATTGCCGAAGTTCTCGGAAGACTTATTCAAGCTGGAAGGCACCGATTACTGGCTGATCCCGACGGCTGAAGTGCCCGTGACCAATCTCTACCGTGGCGAAGTGCTGGAGGCCGAGGGTCTGCCCGTGAAACATTGCGCCTGGACGGCGTGTTTCCGCAGCGAGGCCGGCTCCTACGGCAAAGACACGCGCGGCATCATCCGCCAGCACCAGTTCCAGAAAGTCGAACTGGTAAAATTCGCTCTGCCTGAAAATTCCTATGATGAGCTGGAATCGCTGACCCGCGACGCGGAACAGATTCTGCAACGATTGGGTTTGCCTTACCGGGTGGTAGCGCTTTCGACAGGCGATCTTGGCTTCAGCTCCGCCAAAACCTACGACCTGGAAGTGTGGCTGCCTTCCAGCCGGGAATATAAAGAGATTTCCTCCTGCTCGAATTTTGAGGCTTTCCAGGCGCGGCGCGCTAACCTGCGCTTCCGCCGCGCGAAGGCGGGCAAGACGGAATTGGTCCACACGCTGAACGGCAGCGGTCTTGCGGTGGGCCGAACCTGGCTGGCGATTTTGGAAAATTACCAGCAGGAAGATGGTTCCGTGGTGGTGCCCGAAGCCCTTCGGCCTTACCTGGATGGATTGGAGCGCATCACACCTGCCTGAGGCCCGCTCCGCTGAAGAGCCGGCAACACCGGTCGCGCTCCTATTTTTTCCTCTTGGCCGGCGCGGGCATGTATTTGTGAAACTCGCCGGCCTCGTGCTCGTGTTCAAACTGGATGGTTGTGTGCGTGATCCCGAATTCGCGCCGCAGAACTGCGCGCACACGGTGAGCGATCCTTTCGCTTTCAGACGTGGGCATATCCAGAATATGAATATGGCATGAAAGAGCATGGGATTCCGAGCCTAAGCTCCAGACATGCACGTCGTGGACCTCTCGGACACCGGGAATCCGGAGCATGGCGTTCGCGATTTTATCCAGGTGCATTCCTTTGGGCAGACTTTCCAACAGAATATTGGCGGAATCCGCAAGCACGCCGATCGCCCCCCAAAAGATCAACCCGGCGATCAGAAAGGCGAGCAGCGGGTCGATCAGCGGCTGGCCAATGGAACGAATCAGCAGCGCCCCGGCAATGATACCCACGTTCGATAACGTGTCCCCCAGATAGTGAATAAAAACCGCTCTCAGGTTCAGATCCCGATGTTGGCGAGCAAGCCCGATCGTCACACTCGCATTGATCACCAGTGCAACAATGCCCACAATCAGCATTTTGCCGGCAGCAACGGGTTCGGGATGGACCATGCGGAGATAGCCTTCGAAACAAATGTAAACAGCTACCCCGACCAGGATCAGCCCATTGACAAATGCGGCCAATACGCCAGCGCGCTGATAACCATAGGTTCTTTGATGGTCGGACGGTTTTTGCTCAAGGTAGATCGCGACCCAGGAAAAAATCAGCGTCGGGACATCGCTCAGGTTGTGCCAGCCGTCACCGATCAGGGCTAAGCTATGGGCAAGGTGTCCGACCACGAACTCGGTAATGACTAAGGCCAGCGTAACAACCACCGCAGCCTTCACGACCCAACCGTTCGATCCTGTATGTTTCAGCTCATGCATCCGAAAGCCTCAATGGGGATTCTATTCTACCGATAAAAACCCTGCAACGCAGTGGCCGTCACAAGATATCGACAGGAATTACATTCCATCCGAGCCCGGCGCAAAGGAGATGGAAAACACGAGGCTGCGGATGGTCCAGGGCGAAGCAGGAGGTTGCGCCGAACCCATCCAACCGGGCAACCGCAGCTTGCGTTTTCACCAATCTCCACCCCGGGTGCCTTTTGAAGCCGACTTCCCCTCAGGCCGCGCCGGAGTTAGAATTAGATTCCTAGGGGGTAAGACTTTGATTCGCCAAAACGCAGTAGGAATGAGTCTCGATTCAGGCTCCGTGAAGCCGTGCAACCCAACGATCTCACGCAGTGTGCCGCGCCAGCTGGCCACCGCCTTAATGATGGCCACTCTGGCGGTGCTTCTGGGCTGGCTGCCGGGAAAAGCGTGGGGCAGCCAAAATCCTGAGAGCAGCAATGCGACGCACGAAAATAAGGCACCGTCGAACTCGCCCCAACAGCCCAATCCCGCGAACAGCCAGCAACCAATCCGCGTACACGTGGAAGTGGTCAACGTCCCCGTAAGCGTCCTGGATAAGCGCGACATCCCCGTCATCGCCTTAACCCGCAAGGATTTCAAAATTTACGAAAATGGAAAACGACAAAGGATTAGTTATTTCAGCAACGAGATTGTTCCTCCGCTGCGTATCGGAATGATTCTCGACACCAGCAATAGCGCCCGTTTTCAACTTAAGTTTGAAAAGGAAGCCGCGTCCAGCTTTGTGTATAACATGCTGCGAGGCATTCAGAGCAGAAACAGGGTTTTTCTTCAAACCTTTGATTCGACCAGCTCGCTCATCCAGGGTTTCACTGACAACGCGGATGTTCTTAACCAAAAAATCCAGAAACTGAAGGCTGGTGGCGGCAAAGCTGTGTATGACGCTATCTACAACGCGTGCGAAGAAGAAATGAAGAATGCGGGTCCCCGGGAACAAAACCGGCGGGTGTTGGTTTTGATCAGCGATGGCGATGACGTCCAGAGCAAACACACGCTGGAGGAAGCTATTTCAATGGCGCACCGGGCTGAAACCGTGATCTATACAATCGGAAACACCCCCTATGGATTTTCCAATCCCGGCGATAAGTATCTTAAAAAACTTGCCGAGCAAACCGGTGGAGCGGCTTTCTTCCCTTTGCGGAAATCCCCGGGGGCAGGCTACCTGACCGGGTATCTCTCCCACGGTAAATTCGACACCACGGACCAGAACAAAGGTCTGGGTGCAGAAACCGGCGTGTACACAGCCGACAAGATGATCGCGCTGGCCGACACTCTTGACAATATCAGGCGCGAGTTAGCCAATCAGTACCTGATCGGGTATACGCCGACCGACACCCAACTCGATGGAACCTACCGGAAGATTCGAGTGGTAGTTGACCGCAAAAGGGTTATCGTCCGGAACAAGCCAGGGTACTTTGCGACTCCAGGGGAATAGAGTACCCTTCCGCAGCGGGCTCGCGGTCGGCGGGTCATTCCTTCTGCACGAATACGCCTTCCCCGCCGCGTTCAAAGGTTGTCATCAAGCCTCGACTGACTCATAATTAAAATTCTATATGTTAAGCTCGCAAGACTCGATTCCGGGGCGCAGCGGGAGCGAAGAACCTCATTCGGCAGCAGGCGCAACGAAACGGCCATTGCCTGAATAGAGACGGAGCCGAAGCGATGGAAGCGGTGGTTTTGGCAGGGGGCCAAGGGATGAGGCTCCGGGAAGCGGTGCCGAATCTCCCCAAGAGTCTGGCAACGGTTGGCGAACACCCATTTCTGAACTATCTCCTGGGGTGGCTTCGGACGCAGGGGATTACCGAGGTTATCCTGGCCCTGGGCTACCGGCGCCAGGCGATCGCCCGTTACTACGCAAAGAACCAGCCCGCGGGACTCCGTTTGCGCTACTCCGTGGAGAGTGCACCGCTCGGCACGGCAGGAGCACTTCGGAATTTAGGCTCAATACTGGATGGGGAAGAGTTTCTGGTCCTGAACGGAGACTCAATCTTTGACGTCGATTTAATTCAAATGCTCGCGTTTCACCGGCGTCATCGTGCAGAGGTTACGCTTGCATTGGCCAGCCCCCATGAACAAGGGCGGTATGGGTCTGTCGTGCTCGACGCCCGCAAACGGATCAAATCATTTCTTGAAAAGCGGTCGCTGCCCCGGCAAACCAACAGCGCGAACCGACCGCGCTGGATTAACGGCGGGCTCTATGTTATGAACAAAGCCATCTTCCAGCACATACCGGAAGAGCAAGAAGTCTCGCTCGAAAAAGACGTCTTCCCCCGGTTGATTGGCCGCCCCTTCTACGGGTTTCCATGGAAAGGATATTTTATCGATATCGGAATTCCGGAAGACTACCAAAGGGCACAAGCTGAAGTGCCGGAAAGATTCATGCCATGCTGATTCGAGCCAAAGTCCCCTTGCGGATCAGTTTTGCCGGAGGCGGAACCGACGTCAAACAATTTCTTGAACAGGAAGGGGGATGTGTCCTCAACGCCACCATCGGGCAATACGTTTGGGGAACGCTCTGTAGCCGCGAGGATGGCCAGATCAACATCGAATCAGCCGACCTCGGCTACGTCGTCAACTACGATACCAATACCAACCCCGTCTATGACGGCAAGCTCGACTTGGTTAAGGCGGCGATTCAAAGCCTGGGCGGACAGCGTACTTCGGGCTTTGACCTCTTTTTGCACAGCGAAGCTCCACCGGGCTCAGGCCTGGGTTCGTCATCGACCTTGATGGTATGCCTTGTCGGCCTCATGAAGGAATTCCTGAACCTGCCGATGACCGATTACGAAACGGCCCACGCCGCTTATCGGATTGAACGCGAAGAACTGCAGATCAAGGGAGGATTACAGGACCAGTATGCCGCGACGTTCGGCGGGTTTAACTTCATGGAATTTGAACGGGACCGCGTGGTCGTCAATCCACTTCGAATCCGCCAGGAAATTATCAACGAACTCGAGCACAACCTTCTGCTCTGCTACACCGGCACAACCCGAATGTCCGACGGCATCATTAAGGACCAGGTCGAACGCTACACACAAGGAGAGGCCGGCACGCTCGACGGCCTGAGACGCCAGAAAGAACTGGCCCTGGAAATGAAGAACTTGCTCCTGCAGCGACGGCTCAACGATTTTGGGGACTTGCTGCACGAAGCCTGGAAATCAAAGAAGCAACTGTCTCCCAAAATCAGCAATCCCAGAATCGATGAAATGTACGAGGCCGCCCGCAAGGCGGGCGCTATGGGAGGCAAAATTACGGGCGCAGGCGGAGGCGGTTATATGCTCTTCTATTGCCGCTTCCAACGCAAACACCGTGTTGCCGAGGCCTTGAGAAAGTTGAACGCCATCCCGGCAGGGTTCGCATTCGACTTTAACGGCTTGCAGACCTGGAGGGTGAACGGCGGTTCCGGCGGGCTCTGACCGGCGACTCCAGGAGCGCCACGCTGCAAGATTCGCAGACGGCAAGAGGAAGTTCCATGCATAGGGCTGTATTTCTTGATCGTGACGGCGTCATCAATCGCAAAGCGCCCGAAGGCCAGTACGTTACCGCATGGGAGCAGGTGGAGTTTCTTCCCGGCGTGGCTGAGGCGCTGCGGGAATTGAAGCAAAGCGGTTTTTTGCTCATTATTGTGACGAACCAGAGCGCGATCTCCAGGAAAATGTTAAGTGTCCGCGGGCTTGAATCCATCCATCAAAAAATGATTCAGGCACTCGGGCAAGAAGGCGCCGTCATCGATGCCGCTTACTATTGTCCCCACACGCCAGGCGCAGGCTGTGAATGCCGAAAACCCCAGCCCAAGATGCTGCTCCAGGCCGCTGAAGAGCATCGGATCGACCTTTCACGCTCCTGGATGGTTGGAGACGCGGCAAGCGACATTGAAGCCGGCCGAGCCGCAGGCTGCAGGACAATCTGGCTGCGGCCCGCAAATTCTGATGGCCCAAGGCCCCCGCTCTCGGACTTCAGCGCTGACTGCATGCAGGCGGCGGCCCGGCAGATTCTAAGCGCCGTTCTCTCTGAGGCATCATAAGCCCAAGACAATAGCTCTTAATGATCCGTTGAGAGGTCGCGGGCGCTCGGTCCTCGGACTTATCCAGACAAGATGCGAATCGCCTATTTGACAGCCCGGCTCCCGTTCCCGCCCATCGGCGGCTACAGGATGCGTGTCTACTACACGCTGCGGCATCTGCTTCGATCTCACCAAGTCACTCTGTACGCCATGGACTCGCGGGTCAACCTGAACGGAAGCCGCCATTCCGGGCTCACGGGACTCCAACAGAAAATTTTCAGCATGGGTAGGGCCGCTTACGCCTGGAATGGCCTCCGGGGTCTTTTCTCCGACCTGCCTTTGCAAGTCAAGCTCTATGAATGCCCGCGCTTCGCGCAGACGCTTGATGCGGACATCCGCAGCGGGGCGGTTGACGTCCTCATGGTGCACCTGGTGAGAATGGCGGAGTACGTCCGGCCCTATCATCACCTCCCGCGAATCCTGGACATGGCGGACTCAATTTATCTCCACTATGCCAGGATGCAGAAAGTCTGGTGGAGTCCCATCTGGCTGGGAGCCCGGATGGACCGCGACCGGATCCGGCGGTACGAAGCCGAGGCAACCCACTGGTTCGATCGGGTTCTGGTCCACACCGAAGAAGACCTCGAATGGGTCCGGGAACAATCCGGGGCGAGAAATCTAGTACAGTCGGCGATGGGGGTTGACACCGACGAATTTGCCTTTCAGGCGAAGGTCCACAACCCGCGGTGTATTGTCTATTGCGGCAAGCTGGATTATCTGCCGAATACTGACGCGGCCTTATATTTTGCCAATGAAATTTTTGCAGGTATCGCGGGCTGCCTGCCCATAGATATGTAGCTGCG
>CAYWMN010000049.1:0-19749 GCA_964459065.1 uncultured Acidobacteriota bacterium
CGATCATCTCAAGCGGGCTTGGGGGAAGCTTCGTAAGCCTCAGCAAGCAGTCCTTGGTGTAAGCATAGAGGCCCATGTGTTCATACATCTTGAACCCTTCCGGAGGGGTTCTGGGAAAGGGAATCTGAGAGCGCGAAAAATAGAGGGCTCTCCCCGCCCTGTCCCGAACCACCTTCACAACGGCAGATTCTGCATTGTCAGACTCCGAATCAATCGCTCGCATGACGGTAGCGACCGGGACCAACGGATCCGCCTCCAGGGCCTGAACGCACTCTTTGATGACAACCGGGTCGATCAGTGGCTCATCGCCCTGAATGTTGACGACGACATCCACATCGAGATCCTGGACCGCCTCTCCAACCCGGTCAGTCCCGCTGGAGTGCCCTGAACTGGTCATGACGGCCTTGCCTCCGAAGTGTTCCACGGCCTGCTGAATTCTAACGTCATCGGTCGCGACGAGAATGTCCTGCATACATCCTGCGGATACGGCACGCTCATAGACGTGTTGAATCATTGGCTTGCCCAAAATATCCACCAGGGGTTTCCCCTCGAGCCTGGTAGATTTGAACCTTGCCGGAATCACACCCACGATTCGCATATTTATTTCCTCCCGTTGACCTTTGCTCGTCCGACCGTGATACTTCCCGGTCCCATCCCATTAACCCTGCGGTCCAAAATAAAGCCGGTTAAGTGGCCGAAGGTACTCCAAGCCGCCTCTCCGATCCTTTTTTCTTGAAGGGTGTAACCAGTGTCGCGCCAATAAGGGCGCATTTCGATTTCACACCTTTCTGCCCCGAGCTACCCAGTGGCCTCATATAGAACCGCTATGATATGGGGAACTGGGAGTTCGACCCGGGAGCACCACGTTATCAAGTGTATGTCGCGGCGTCAACTACTTTGAAACAGTATTTCATAATTCACTTAATAATTCATAAAGTGAAATGCTCGCTTGATGAATGCGAAGGATCCACACTTAATACACTCAAAGTCTTGCATTTCAGAGTAAGGGGGTAGCGTCAGGAAGGAGTCCCTGTCAGGCATTCTTAAGTTCGTCGGAGATTTCCTGGGCGACTGTCAGGACGGCAGAAATTACGGTTTTTTCATTGTCGAGTCGCATCAAGGGAGTCGAAATGCTGATGGCTGCGACGGAATACTCGTCGTCGGCGAAGATCGGTGCGCCAAAACAGCAACCTCCTGGAGCACTTTCCTCCAGGTCTCTCGCGTAACCCCGAGCCCTCGTCAAATCGAGTTCTTTTTTCAGCTCCACTTCATCTGTGATGGTGCGGGGAGTGAGAGGATAGATTCCGTAAGCACGCAATAATCTATCCCGCCGCCACTCAGGCTGCCCAGCTGAGATGCTCTTTCCCAGGGAACTGGCGTGAGGTGGGATAATACTGCCCGCCATATTCCACATGTGAATCTTATGAGGGCTCTCCACGACCTCGACCACTTCGATATGGTTCCGGAAGAGGAACGCCAAGCTTATTGTCTCCCGAAATTCCCGGCCGAGTTCCCTCATTCGTGGGGCCGCAATGTCGAGCAGTTTGTCCAACAAGCGATTGGGAACGAGAGCGGCGATTGTTGGGGAGAGCGCGTAGCGGTCGCCAGCAGTCTTTTCAAGGTATCCCAGAACGCTCAGTGTGTGAATGATACGAAAAACCGAGGTTTTGGCCATGTGCGCGGCTTGACTTGCTTCGTTGAGCGATAGGGGCTCCTTGCTCTCCGCGAATATCTCCAGAACCTGGAAAGCCTTACCCACTGCCTTGGCAAAATAATTGTCGCCTTTTGGTGCTACGGACGCATCTGTCCTTGTTTTGACTCTCCTGAGTTGGTCTTTGGTCGTGGGCATTTAGGCCTCCCTGAGCTTTGTCGCTTGCCGTAGCCTTAAGTAGTTAGTTAAGCCGCTTCAGGGCACTACCCAGCAGGCAGCACACTAGAATAAGGCGAAGTCCTATGCGTTTTCAAGTTGTTGCGACGATAGTTTCAATGCGCGCCATCCCAATCCTATCCGAACCCATAGCTGCTGGTAATATATCACTAATTTCTATAATGGACCAAACTTTGTTTTTATGAAATGTCATTCCAAAAAAAGCTTGACACGTCATAATTCTTGTGACAATGTAGCGCCTATTGTTTAGGTTTCTTTAAGTTTACAGAAGGCGTGGGCGAAAAGAAGAATGGCAGGCCTCTTAACTATGAGGTGCCTCTCCGGTGACCAAGCGAACAAGCCCGTAGTGAATTTATTTGGAAATGCCATTGCCCGCGACGTACTTCAATTGGAGATAAAGAAATGAAAGGAGTGGACCCGATGCGAAGATTCGTGTTTTCTATCCTCATTGCCGCTAGCCTCTTGCTAGCGGTGCCAGGGGTGTTCGCTCAAGGCCGCGTCACCGGGAACGTAGCCGGGCATGTAACAGACCCCAGCGGTGCAGCTGTTCCCGGTGCGAAGATCACAGTTACAAACACTGACACCGGCGTCGTCTATAGCAGCGCAACCGATAAGGCGGGGTATTATCTAGTCCGCTACCTGCCGATCGGCACCTATGACGTGGCGGCGACGCAGGAGGGTTTCAAGCGCATCGTACACATGGGTGTGCTGCTGGACGCGGGATCCACCCCCACTGTGGATTTTAAACTCACTCTCGGAGCGACGGCGCAATCGGTAACCGTGAGCGCGGCTGGCGCCCTGGTGGAAGCGCAGACGGCTGATCGCGGCAACGTTGTCGACACCGTTCGTCTCGAGAACTTCCCTGCGCAGACCGGCAACGTTTTCGGCTTGACCTTCAACACGGCCGGCGTGCAACCCACTAGCAGCCAGAAGAGTTACACGTTTGACGACAACTCGAACGCCAGCTCGATCTCCATTAATGGAGGCCAGATGGCCGCCAACCAGGGTTACGGCGGCTCAAACCTGACCCTCTACGACGGTGTGTATGACCGCACGAACTATGGCAACCATCAAGGCAGCGGCAGCGTTGTCGGCGTCATCCCGTCCGCGCAGAGCGTGCAGCAGTTGAAGGTTGTCACCAGCCCTTACAGTGCTGAGTATGGTCAGACCACCGGCGGCGCGATCATTGCCATCACCAAGTCCGGGACGAACCAGTTCCACGGCGGGGGGTGGTACAACCAACGGGACACGGCTCTGTCGGCGACCCGGTTTGAGCGGAACCTCGCCGGCCAGCCCAAGTTGCCCGTCAAATTCTGGCATGGCGGTGGTGACATCGGCGGACCGATCAAGAAGGACAAAGCTTTCTTCTACTTTGAAATGCAGGGCGTACTTTCGCACACGCCGACAGCCTATATCGGCCATGTGCCTACGGCGGCTGAGCGGAATGGTGACTTTTCTAAGACGTATTACGACAACAATGGCACACCCGCACTGCAGCAGATCTACAATCCCTTTACGGTGGCCTACGATTCGGGGACGGGCCATTACACTCGCCAGCCTTTCGCTGGCAACATCATCCCGCCCGAAATGATCAATCCGGTGGCCAATAGCAATTTCTGGAATTTGATCCCGCTGCCCAACTCGACCGGCACCGCCACGGGGGGCAACAACTACGTTCCTACAACCGGCGGCTCGCCGGGTGATTACCAACAGGAGCAAGTGGCGCGCGTGGACTGGAATGTCAATCAAACAAACCGCCTCATGTTCCGGTTCACGCGCACCTCCTCTGTCTGGGGCGACATCGACTTTTACCCGACTGCGGCCGATCCGAACGCAAACAGTAAAGGTGGCCGCATGAACCAAAACGCAGTCATGGACTATACGAAAACGTTTTCGCCGAGCACAGTCCTGGAAGTGCGGACCGGCTTTGAGCGTTATCTTAATCCCAGCTCACTGTCCCACGGCTGTGCGAGCCCTTCGATACTCGGATTCAGTTCGACGTTCCTGAGCCAGGCGGCGGGCTGCTTCCCGGCGTTTAGTTTCGGCGGCAGCATTCGGGGCAGCAACTATTTCTCAGGAGCAGGTACATATTCTCCCGAGTCGTCGATCGACCAGATGAATACCATCGGCGGGACCCTGTCAAAGATGATGGGACGGCATACCCTCAAGTTCGGCGCCTTTGGCCTGCTGGAGCGTTATTACGACGCCTTTCCTGGGTATAATTCGGGACTCTTCGGGTTCTCCCCAAGCGGCAGTAATCTGGATCCACAGGTGATCTCTCCTTCCAGCGGCAACCCGACAGCGTCGTTTCTGCTGGGCGTGGGCTCGGCGGCCATCCAGATCAACTCGTATCCCGCCCGCCAAAATAAGATGTATGCACTTTACGTCCAGGACGACATCAATGTCAGCCCCAAGCTGAAACTCACCATGGGTCTGCGGTGGGACAAGAGCACCGCAGTGACGGACCGTTTCAACGCCATGGTCGGCCCCTTTGATGCGACTGCCACGAGCCCCCTTGCGGCCGCTGTTGCGGATGCTGCGGGAGCCTCCAACTGCCCGGCTTGCGCGCATTTGGTAGGCGGGATGACTTTCCCGGGCGTTAATGGCGAGCCACGCACGCCCTACACTTTGCCCGACAATAATTTCGGGCCACGGCTTGGCGTGGCATATTCTATCAATAGCAAGACCGTAGTCCGTGCCGGCTGGGGACTCTTTTACGGGCCCCTCGTCAATGATCCCAGCTCCGCGGGATTCAGCCAAACCACTTCTTCAGTTCTGTACAACTCCAACTATTATCCCATCAACCTTATCGACAACCCGTTCCCAGATGGAATTATCCAGCCGACAGGAGCGGGGAACGGGTTGATGACAAACGTGGGCACGAGCGTCGCCTTTATGGCTCCAATAGCAAAAGAACAAAGGTCCCAGCAGTTCAGCTTCGATGTTCAGCGCGTGCTGCCCTGGAAGGTACTGCTCGGCGTTGGCTACGTCTATAATGGCGTTTCGCGACTGCCGATAAACCGCGACATCAATGCGCTCACCGATGCTCAGGTACTGCTTGGGGCTTCAGTGCTGAATAACGTTGTGACGAACCCATTTGCGGGTCTGGTGCCCGGTTACTCGCTGAATCAACCCACCATTGCTTATAGTCAGCTGATCAGGCCCTACCCGCAGTTCACCAGCGTTACCGAGGAACGCATGCCTATCGGAAACATGGCATATCATGGGCTACAGGTCCAGTTGAACAAGCGCTTTAGCTCGGGTCTCAGCTTCAGCGTCGCTTACACCTGGTCCAAGCACCTGGGCCGCTACCGCTATGCGAACGCCGGCGATCCCATCGATCAGCTGCAAAAATCGTTCGACTACTTTGACATGCCGAACCTGTTCGTGGTCAATGAAGCCTGGCAACTCCCGATCGGGCGCGGCAGGCCGATAGGTACGAAAATGTCCGGCTGGATGGACGCTATCGTTGGCGGCTGGATGCTCAACTCAAACCTCCGTGTTGAGAGCGGAGCGCCGTACTGGCTCTCTCCCAACGCGATTCCAGTGTCAGGCGTCAATAAGAACGCTCCGAACCAGAGCTTGAATCAGTGGGTTAATCCGTTGGCATTCACGCAAAACACGAATCCATATTCCCTGGTCGAGTGGTCGCAGAGCTTTGGCAGCCTGCGGCTGCCGTATCTGAAGAATACTGACGTTCAACTCGAGAAGTGGTTCAATCTCACCGAGCGTATCAGGCTCGCAGTTTTGACCAACTGGGTGAACGCTTTCAACACGCCGCAGTTCTGGAACTCTCCGGGCGCATGCAACAGCCCGTCGTCTTCCTGCTTCGGCAAGATTGCCGGTTACCAGTCACAGACCAACCTGCCGCGCCAGATTCAGCTCGGCCTTAAGGTTACTTTCTAACCAACCGTGATGCCACACCCGTGGGCGGACACCGCATCGGCGGTATGCTGCTCACGGGTGCGGCGGCTCGTTTGGAGCACGTGAGTGCAGCAATCCTCAGGAGCCTCGCACTTTTCAGCCCGCGAACTTTGAACTCACTTATGATTTTCTTAGCAGGCGCCCAGTCCTCCCGGAGCCTGCTGCCGTGCTCGAAAAGAACCAAGATAGGCTTTACCTTTCGGGATGGGGCTTGGAGCTAGGGGGGCACCCGCAGTATTCTCAGGAAGCGTCACTCATTTGCTTTGTAACCCGTTGCCTGAAACCGGCAATCAAGCGTTCAGTATCCTGTGGTGCGGGACTGAAGGCTAGCTTCGCTGGCAGCAACGCTGGAAAACACCGGCGAGCGCGACAAGCGAAAGGGTGAAGCTAAGACTTTGTTGTTGGGCAAGGAGGCCAAATGGGAATCCGAGATAAATCCACTTTGGGCGTGGTGCGGTTTGGTATTGCCCTCTTCTTATTGGCAGCGTTGGGAACTATTGCCAAGGCGGAGAGTCCGGGCATGCCGGTGGATTGGTCGGTCCGTTTCGGCGAACGTACCGTAGGAACTCCCGTTTCGTTTGGAAGTATTCAGTCCGCAAAAGGTGTCCTCGTCACTCTGGCCTCTGGGAAGATTCTGGTGGTCAACCCTCGCGGGAAGACGGTCGCCAGCATGAAATTGGACCTGCCGCCGGCAACGGCCGCTGTGGCAGGGGACATCTTGGGTGATGGCAAAACGGAAATTGCGGCACAAGACGTGTGGGGCTCCGTTTACTGCTTCAGCGCTGACGGCCGGCGGCTATGGAAATACTCCCGCAAAGACAACGTCGGGGGGTTCCGCATTCTCGTGCTTGCGGACCTGGACCACGACGGCAAACTCGACATCCTGGCCTCCAGCGCAACCGGACATCTTTACGCCGTCGATCTTCAGGGCAAGCTTCGCCTGGACGTCCAGGCCACAGATTACGGAGTCAGTTCGCCGGCCGTGGGAGACATCCGCCATGCCGGCGAACCCGAACTGGTGTTTGGCACCGAGGATGGAGATATCTACTCCATTAATTCTCAAGGCGAACTGATCTGGGCGGCCAAGCAGAATGCCTACTTCGGGCGCGCCCTGCCCCTCGTCGCCGACGTCAACCGGGACGGAAGATATGAGGCCTATATTTCCAATGCCTTCAGTGAGCCGCCTTACGCCCTGCATGCAGTCGACGCCGTGACCGGAAAGGAATTGTGGAAAGCTCCATCCGTCCTCCAGTCATATGACTCGACGGCCGTGGCGGATCTGAACGGCGATGGCCACAATGAAATTCTGTTCGGCGACAAGAACACGCGATTGTACTGCCTGAATGCGCAAGGCAAACAGCAATGGTCCACGCAACTGGATGGCCGAGGCATCAATTTTGCGCCTGCGATCGCCGACCTGCAGGGAAACGGCCAAGCTCGGATCTTCACCGTTGTTGTAGAAGAAGGGCCGCTACACCACTCCCTTTATGTTCTGGATGCGAACGGACATATACTGGAGGCGCTGCCGCTTTCTGGCGGCGGGGTTTCCTCGCCCCGCCTTTGCCGCTTTCAAGGGGAAAAAGGACTCCGCCTGCTCGTCTACTCAGGATCAGGTACGCTGATCTGTTTCCGGCCAGCCCAGAATCCGGACCGTGCCAAGATCCTCTGGGCGGGGCTGCGCAATGACACGAATCAAACGGGCTTCGTTTCCTCTTCTGTCCGGAACCAGACCCCGCCTCCCAAGCCCGCCGCGCCGCCGGCGGTTTCCGCTCGTCGCGACGCTTTGCTGGGCACCAACACCCTGGCCGTCAAGCAGGTTCCTCCTGCATCGGTGCTCAATGTCCGGGTCATCGAACCCGGGGGTGAGATCCAGTCAAAGATCCTGCGTCCGCAACACGGCCAGACCGAACTGCAAGCGCATTTCGTGACGGCCCGGCCCGGGCCCTACCGCGTGGACGTGCGTCTGCTTGCTGCCGACAACCATTTGATTCGGGAACGGCGGCTGGTCTATACTCTCCGCCCCAACGTGAAAGAAAATGATGCGGACCGCGCACGGAAAGCCTACCATGAAGCGCTCGAGGCCTATCTGCGCAAGGAAAAGCCGTCGGGCGACGCTCTACTCGTCCAGATTGAGAATCCCTGGCCCGACTTCCACGCGGCCTCCTTCTTCCGGAATGTTCGCACACCCCCTGACCAGATCAGTGTGCAGATGTTAGGTAATGAGTACGAATCAGCGGCTGTGGCCGTGACCAACCTGGAGTCAAGGCCCGCAACCTTCCGCTTCGCTTGCGGTCCGTTCCAATCGAAGGACAAAACCAGCGTCGAGGCCCGGGATGTGGTGGAGTTTCACTCGGTTCCACTGGTATTGCCGGATACCACCGGACGGCCAGCCGAGGACGTGCTGCCGTTGCTGGGCCAGGGTCAAACGTTGCGATTGAACCCGCACGAAACCCGCAAGGTCTGGCTCATCTTTCACAGCCGCAGCTTGGCCGCCGGCGCGCATCGCGCCACGCTTCGCGTTGGGGACCTGCTCTCATTCAATCCAACGGTTGAAGTACCGATCGACGTGAAGGTCTACCCGGTTCGCCTGCCCGATCATCAGGTCTACCACGAACATAATTGGATCTACCTTGCCGGTATCCGCGACCCGCGCCTGCGCAACGCCGTCATGAAAGACGCCCTGGCGCACGGCGTCAACGTTTTTGACATTCCGGCGGTCACGGTCGAGGTGGACTCGACGGGCAAGATCACGGGCGCGAAGACGAAAATGCACGACTCCCTGATTCACGAACTGCGCGGGAAGGCATTCTTTCTCATCGACGGTTCGGTCGGACTGCGTTGGCCGGCCGCCTTCAAGCCCGACCGGCAATTGAAAGAAAAGACGTACGCGGAGGCCCTTCGCTGGTATGCCCGGCACATGCAGTCTCTTGGAGTAAGCACCAAGGACTATGCTTTCTACATCCAAGACGAACCCGGACTGTTCGGGCTGGACGAGAACTTCAAACGGTTCGTCGAGAACGTACGACGCATCAAGGCGGCCGACCCACAGGTCCAGGTTTATGCCAACCCAACTGGCGGCGCAAACCCGAACGTCCTGAAGCCTCTGGTCAATCTAATCGACGTCTGGCAGCCGTTTATGGAATTGGTGTGGCAGCAGCCTGCGAAGTTTGGGCAGATTTTCAAACGCCGCAGCCAATACTGGAACTACGAAGCTCCAGCCGATCAACGGGTTTTGAATCCGCTCGGCTTTTACCGCATGAAACCCTGGGTGGCCTTTCGGATGGGTATGAACGGCGGCGGTTATTGGGTGTACAGTTATTCTGCCTACTGGTTCAGATACCGTTCAATATCGGATGACGAATACGGCACGGTGTATCCCACGGCCGAGGGACCTGTCACCACCAAGCGCTGGGAAGCTTCTCGGGACGGCATCGAAGATTTCGACCTGCTGTGGATGATACGGCAGACGGCTCAACGTTCCTCTTCACCGCTCGGCAAGCAAGCCCTGCGTTTGATCGATCAAGCCGTCGCCTTCGTGACGAAGGGTCAGCAGAAGGCCAATGACATCAGCCGGCATCTCCATCCCTACACGCCGAATTACCAGAAATGGATGGAATACCGCACCCGCTTAATCGAAATGCAGGAACGCCTGATGAGGCAAGCTCAGTGACCGGACGAAGGCATTTTGAAGCAGGATCGTTCAGCAGACCCACCCAAAGCTGCTACAAACTCCGCAGAATCATGCACAGGTGCGGAGTCGGAGCAATCATCGGCAATCCACCGTAGGTCGAGTATCATGAAGCGAGACCGGCTTATCGGTTGGTAAGAATACCGTGCTTGAAGCAGAGCTACGGCAATCTTTAATGAAAAGGATCGGTGCCTCATGTCTACTGGGTCCACCCCCGCTGTATTCCTTGACGAGCGTTTCGCTGCACAACGACTTGATTCGCGCCTGAAGTGGTTCAATCCCCCGGAGGAGGCGCGCCTTGACAGCAGGCGAGGGGTGTTGGTGGTGAGCCCGCGAGCCGAAACCGATTTCTGGCAGCGCACGCACTATGGATTCAGGGCTGATAGCGGCCACTTCCTCGGCGCTGAGGTAGCCGGCGACTTCGCTGTTACGACCGAGGTCCGCTTTCACTTCGAGCACCAATATGATCAAGCAGGATTGCTGGTCCGCGCGACGCCGGATTGCTGGATCAAAGCATCCGTAGAGTATGAACCGGATGGTCCACCCAAGCTGGGAGCGGTGGTAACAAACTTCGGCTACTCGGATTGGTCGTTCCAGGATTTTTCGGGCGTCGAGGCGGGATTGCGACTCAGAATGCAGAGGCGGATGGGAGACATCACAGTTGCCTACGCCCGTGCCGGTACTTCCGACTGGACGCTGATCCGTGTTGCCCATCTTCACTGTGAAGAGCCTTGCCCGCTTCTCTGTGGACTCTATGCGTGCAGTCCGAAGGGTGCCGGGTTCCAGGCAGAATTCTCTTTTCTCCGCATCGAGCGGGAGTGATCAGCCGGTAGCATCGCGTCCGGAACGCTCTTGCAGCCGATCGCCTTGAGGCAGCGTTTTTCGCCATTGAAGGAAGGCACAACTGAAAGGACCAACTTAACTTCATCGTTCTCATTAACATCCATGGAGGTGGGGCCATGTCACACGCTAAAAATCGAAATGGAAATACAAGCCGCAGGGAATTTCTGGGGAATGTCGCCGCTGGGGTCGGAGGTCTGGCGCTGGCAAGCCGCACCGGCAACGCGGCCGCCGCCCAGCCGCGGCCGGCCGGAAGCGCTCCAGACTGGATTGCACAGATGGGTCTGGAGCTTTACACGGTCCGCGACATGATGGCCAAAGACTACGAAGGAACCCTGGCCAAGGTTGCGCAAATCGGCTACAAAGAAGTCGAGTTGGCTGAAGGGTATAACCGGATGTCGCCAAAGGCTTTTCGTCGCATGCTTGACCGTCTCGGTCTCCGCATGCCCAGCACCCACTCAGGGATCTCCGCGGGGCCCGACGCCGAAGTTGAAAAGCGGCTCGAGGGTTTCAGGATCATGGGCATTGAATACACCAGCCTTGGCGGCTTCCGGCCCCGGCACCCTCGCCCGCGCCCCCCGGCCGGAACGAAACCCCACCGGCCGGTCCCGCGAACCGTTGAAGAAGTCAAGGAAGAAGCGGCTTTCTACAACCGCTACGGAAGATTGGCGCGAAAGTTCGGTATCAAAATTCTGCGGCACAACCACACGACGGAATTTCTACCCTGCGTGGGCGGCAAGCTGACCCCGTATGAGATCCTCTGTTCGGAAACCGATCCGGAATTTGTCGTCATGCAGATGGATATCGGATGGGCCGAAGTGGCAGGCCAGAACCCCATTGAGTGGTTCCACAAGCATCCGGGCCGGTTCGTTCTCTGGCACGTCAAAGACGCGGCGTGCCTGAAATGCCTGCCGCCGGGAACCGACGAATATACCCGCGTGCATGCGGCCCGCCTGGTTCCCGTGGGCGAAGGGGATATCGACTACGGAGAGATTTTCAAATATGCAGGCCTTGCCGGGATGAAACACTTCTTCGTCGAGCAGGATTCAGCCGCCGCCTGGGGAGACTCTGTGGCTGCCGCCCGGGTCAGCTACCAACATCTGCACGCGACACTTACCCGTGTGGACGGGTAGACGATTTTACCCTTTAGGAATGGCCGCACGCCCGACTGGGTGAAGCACCTTCGTGGAGGTAAACTCTCCTGCCGGCGAAGGTGCAAAGTCTCGAGACGGACGCGGTCGTTCAGCGTAACGGATCGCGCCCTTACTCAATTGTCATGACTCCGGCTCCAAGCGGTCTGCCTGTTCTGGCCGAAGGGTGGACTGCCCCGCCGGCGGAGGAGTTTTCTGATGACTATGAATAAATGGTTTCCCCTGTTATTGGTTTTTGTCGCCTTCGCGACAGGCTTGAAGTCCCTGAACAGACGCGTCGTAGCTTCACCATCGACGGTCGCGCCTGCTGAACCCCAACTCGATCGACGGGTCAACGAACTTCTTGCCCGCATGACCACCCAGGAAAAGATTGGGCAGTTGGCGGCGTTTAAAGGAGACCCCGCGATGCCGGAATTGATCCGCAAGGGCGAAGTCGGCTCGATTTTTGGGGTCAGAAATCCCGCCGAAATTGCCCGGTTGCAGCACATCGCCGTTACAGAGTCGCCCTTACATATTCCAATTCTATTCGGGTTGGACATCATCCACGGCTACCGAACAGTCTTCCCCATTCCGTTGGCAATGGCCGGGTCGTTCGACCCGAAACTGGAACAGGAGGAGGCTGCAATCGCCGCGTCAGAGGCCACCGCGGCCGGCCAGCGGTGGACCTTCGCGCCCATGGTCGATATCGCCCGCGATCCCCGGTGGGGACGGATTACTGAAGGCGCCGGCGAAGATCCTTTCTTAGGCGCGGCCATGGCAGCGGCGCAAGTACGCGGATTTCAAGGCGACAATCTCGCCAATCCGCACCACTTGCTTGCCTGCGCAAAACACTTTGCAGCCTATGGCGCCGCCGAGGGCGGTCGCGATTACAACACCGTTGATATGTCCACGCAACTTCTGCGCAACGTTTACCTGCGGCCTTTCCATGCGGCGGTTCAAGCCGGAGTCGGGTCCGTGATGACTGCTTTCAATGCTCTCAATGGTGTGCCTGGTGTCGAAAACCGTTTTCTCCTGCAACAGGTCCTCCGCGGGGAATGGGGTTTCAAGGGCATGGTGACGAGTGACTACGATGCTGTGAATGAACTGATTTCTCACGGGGTTGCTGCTAACACCACGCAGGCCGTCCGGGAAGCGCTTTCCGCCGGCACGGACATGGACATGAACGACGGACTCTACCTTAAAGATCTGCCGGCGTTGGTTGCCGAAGGGCGCATCCCGATGGCAGTTTTGAACGGGGCCGTACGGCACATTTTGCGCGTCAAATTCCAATTGGGACTCTTCGACCATACCTACACCGCAGCGGACGCCTCAAGGGCTGCAACACACTGGTTGACTCCTGCCGCCCGTGCTGCGGCAAAATCGGCGGAGGAACGCTCCGCCATACTTCTTCGCAATTCCGGCCGCCTGCTGCCACTCGACAAGAGCCTCAAGACAGTCGCGGTGATTGGTCCGCTCGCTCAAAACGGCAGAGAGCCCTTGAGTTCATGGCGCGGTGACGGCGACCCTAAAGACACCGTCACGATTCTGGACGGCCTGAAACAGCAGTTGCCGAACGCGCGCTTCCTGGTAGAAAAAGGAGTGGCTGTGAGAGGAGACAGCCAGGAAGAGGCCGAAGCCGGTATTGCCCGTGCCGTGGCTGCGGCGCGGCAGGCACAAGTAGCGATTCTGACGCTGGGTGAAACCGCCGACATGGCCGGCGAGGCCGCTTCCCGCTCGTCCCTCAATCTACCGGGCCATCAGGAGCAACTGCTCGAGGCGGTGGTCAAGACAGGAACGCCGGTGGTATTACTGCTGATGAACGGTCATCCGCTGACGATCGCATGGGCGGCGAAGCATGTGCCTGCCATTCTTGAGCTTTGGGTGGGGGGAACGGAGGTCGGCAGCGCTGCCGCGGACTTGCTGCTTGGCAAGGCGAATCCAGGAGGGAAATTGCCGGTTAGCATCCCCCGCACCGTCGGCCAAATCCCTATTTACTACGATCATCTCAACACGGGTCGCCCAGGCACATCGAAAGGTCCCAATGTTTCGCGTTACCTGGACCTTCCGCTGGGCCCGCTTTACCGTTTCGGGTACGGCTTGAGTTACACAACTTTTCGCTTCTCAAACCTGGTCCTGGGTGCGCACGCGATGACCCGCGATGGCAGCCTTGAAGTTTCCGCCACGATCACAAACACCGGGAATCGTGCCGGTGACGAGGTAGCCCAGCTTTACATCCGCCAACGAGTGGCCACCTTGTCGCAGCCGATCCGCGAGCTCAAGGGCTTTGAACGGATTAGTCTGCAGCCTGGGCAAAGCCAAGTTGTGCGGTTCACGCTTAAGGCCCGGCAATTGGGTTTCTGGGATAACGAAAGCCGTTTCCGTGTTGAACCCGGGGCGTTTGATTTGTGGGTCGGCGACAGCTCGGCAGGCGGACTGCATACGTCATTCTTTGTGAAGTAACGACGTCGTATTCGCGGCATTCTGCACAATCTGGTGTTCAAACATGGACATTGGTTTTGTGTGAGCCAGCGATGGGATGGACTCGAAAACCTTGAACTGGCGGAGCAGGTGGACGCCCGAGTCGAAACGGAGCAGTAATCTGACAGGCCCGAAGAATCGGAAAAACTCACTCTGGAAATGGTGCAGAACTTCGAGGCCGCTCACTCCGCAACAATCCGCAACCAGAGGGGGGAAGCAGAAGAAGCAGTCTCTCTGCAAGTTGTGGCATCGATTGGTAGCGGGGGGGAGGATTGAACTCCCGACCTAGGGATTATGAGACCCTCGCTCTACCACTGAGCTACCCCGCCACTGAATTGAAACCTTTGCGGTTACTGAGGATTTAGGTCCATCAGCAAGTTTAGGCGATAGGGGGCTTTCGGGTCAAGAAACGAAGGGAACCCGCCATGCCGAGCTGCGCCTCTTGAAGCAGGCAAATGAAGCTTTCGTTTGCTGTCGAGTGTTGTCGACCCACCGCTTCTGAGCCTGTTTCATAACTTCATAATACTGGAAACGATTTTTGCCCCAAGGAATTAGATGTTGCACTCTGCTCCAAGGGATGGTATATAATCGGACCAAACACACTTCATATGTGGGCATCTTTAGAATGATATTTGACTTCGTGGTGACACGTAATTTCGTAAGCACTGCACCGCCCTTCTGGCTTTTTTCCAGAGTTCTGTTTCGTCACTGAAAGTTTCCCAAAATCTTCACAACCCTGGTCTCCCGGCGAGTTTTTAGCTTCAGCACATTCCAAAACCTGTGACTGCAGGAGAAAGGACTGACAATGGCATCAGATATCATCCTCAAGAACGACTACGTGGAAGTAGTCGGCGGCATCCAGGTAAAACAAAAAGATGACAAGCATTCCCACCCCTATCTTTCTGTGAGTGTTCAACCGGGCAACGAAGCGACGCTCGCCTTGGGTTCCAAAAGCACGAAAACTTCTGGAAAAATGTGGATTCGCAAATCAGACGGGTCTCCCATAGCCAGAATCGATCAGGGATTCTGCAATATCAAGTCGCGCACAATCAATCTCCACTGCGATCGCTTGCGCCTGGAGAGTTCGGGAGTCGTGATTGATATCGGCTCCAAGGACATTCGCGTCACCCGCAAGGGTGCTGGACGCACCTCGGCAAAATCTTTCAACCTGATCAAGGTTTTGGAATCGCTTGAACAACTCCAACAAGACATTCTTCGCCAGAAAATAGAACGCCCGAAAATAGGACGTCCCAAGATATCGCGCCCGAGAGTCAGACGCCCGAAAATCGGACACTAGCGATTCGCCACCCGGCTGATTAGTAGAATTCAATCCAATGAGTTCAGAAAGGAGGAAGAAATGGCAACACCGCGTATAGTAGCCGTGGGCGACTCGGTGATGTGGGGACAGGGATTGGCCATCGCAAGCAACGCGGGCCAGGTGAAGTTTGCCGACATCGTCGCCGAATATCTTGGGAACAAGATGCATGCCAGGCTGAAGACTGAAATGCTTGCCCATTCGGGCGCTGTGATCAAACCCAAGCCTGGTGAGAAGGGGGTGCGCTTCCCATCGAACGTCAGCCGGATTGCGCGCGGTGAAATCTCCAGCAGCTTCCCAACCATCCTCGAACAACTGCGGGCCATTCCACATCCGGAAACGGTTGATCTGCTCCTGGTGGACGGCGGGGCCAACGACTGGGGTTTTCTTAAGAATCTTGCGAATCCTTTTATCCACCTCAAGAAGATGGATGCCAACATCCGGAACGTTTTCGTCAAAAGGCCGAAAACGTTGATTCTCGAAGCCCGCTCCATCTGCAAGAACGCGGTAATTGTGTACACAGGTTACTATCAAGGCGTTTCCAGAAAGTCTCCTACCAAGCACATCCGGAACCTGATCCTCCTGCAAGTGGGGAAGTTGGCCGCGGAGGCGGGAGGCGGCATCGCGGGGACCGCCATCGCGGTGGAGGGGCACCTGCTCCTTTGGGGCTCTTTGGAGCAGCAGTTGTTGAACAAGACTTACTACTGGGCTCATCAGCAACTGCGCTGGCTTCGCACGGCGGTCGCCGAATGCAGCGCCGATCCTGCCCTACGAGGTCCCGGCATCTTGTTTGCCCATCCCCGGTTCGGAGTCAACAACGCCCTGGGGGCGAAGGGCGGCGAAAGCTGCGTCTTCAGTGTTGTCGGCAGGTTTGCCCCCGACGACCAATTTGGACTTCGCAAGAAGGAATGTCCCAAAGTTTACAAACGTCTCTCTCTTAATATGGCTTTCTGCCAGCATGCGGCGACCTTCCATCCCAATCCGAAGGGCGCGCGGAGATATGCCCGGCGTATTGAATACGAACTGGAGCGGAGCGGGTTTACCGGCGGATTGAAGGTCAGTTCACTGATCAAGGAATTGTCGCCGAGGAAGAGAAGTCTTCGCCGAGGCCTGGAGCGCTACGGGCTGCTGCGTTCCTCCCGTCCCGGGGGCGTGAGCGTGCGTGACATGAATCAGCACTTGCAGGTGGATTATATGGAGATCGGGTTTTACCTAAGTCGCCGCAAGGCTCATCTGATCGGCTCCACTGGCCCATTTGATGTCGGGATGCTTTTTGCAACTTCCACAGCGGACTACTGGACCCTGACGGCGGAGCAGGGCCGCGGGCGCCTTACGGAGTCTCATCTTTTCCAGAAGGCTCCCCACAACTACCTCTTCTTCGTTGACCCCAACCTTGGGGATGAGCCTCGGGTCCGAGGACAGGCCCTTCGGCTTTCTGATATCCGCACGTTTATTCTGAAGAAGATCGGACACCGCTTTGACCTTACCGCAGGAGGGCTGGTGGTAAGGATTAACGGCACGCACACGATCTATGACACGGGCCGCAAGGGAATCAATAAGACTCTTACCAATAAAGACCGTGTGTGGACTGCCGGGCAGTCCTCGACACCTCTTTATCCAGCCCGTGAGTAATCTTCATGCCCAAGAGAGGAGCGCTTTACGCCGCCTGTCGGAGCCGGTTTGACGTGTCCAGACACTTCCGCAAGGTGTGATGCAAAGGCCGTCCATAGCCGGAACCGGAAACGAAAAAGTTGTTGTGGATTAGCCATCTCGGGAAGTGCGGTGCTGGGTCGAGACGCTTTCGTTGGGTGCAGCACCGCACGGAAGGGGTGGGTGTCCTCGGCGGAAGTATCGCACGCCTGTAAACCCCGTCACCTCACGATCCAGCGCGAGTGGCCGAAAGTGCACCGATCCCGGCCAAGCCTGCGGCGAAAGGCGCCTTGAACGTTTTTCAGCTTAGCCGATAGAAACTGAGTTGCACATCGCCGTGGCGAATGTCGCGGACGCGCTTGAGCCCTGCGTAGCGTTCTTCCAGGATCTGGTGGCGGGAATGTTCGGCAATGACCAGTGAAGCCGGCCCGATCAGGCTGGACCGGCCCAATTGCCGCAGGCCGTGGTGATATTCACGGATCTCTTCATAGGGCGGGTCCAGAAACACAAAGTCGAAGCTGGCGCCTTCGGCTTCCAGTTTTTCATAGGCTGCGAACACCGTGCAGGTCATCAGCCGGTAGCCTCCCAGAATGTTCAGAGCCTCGAGATTTTTGTAAATCATCCGGTTGGCCGCGCGGTGGTGCTCAATAAAGACGACTTCTTCGGCGCCGCGGCTCAAGGCTTCCATGCCGATTGCGCCCGAGCCCGCGTAGGCGTCCATCAGGGTGGCGCCTCGGATGCCTGGGCCGAGAACGTCAAAAAGCGTTTCCCGCATTTGCTCGGAGGTGGGGCGAAGTTTGGAGCCTTTGAGCGTTTCGATCCTGCGCCCGCGATGTGTGCCTGCAATAATTCTCATAGTTTAAACCACTATTAAAGCATACCCGCATGGCGCAGCGCATCTTCAGGCGACTCCGGCAAGGCCGTAACGCCGGGACCAGTCCTGGCGCAGGAACTTAACGTAGGCCTCGAATTCTTCCGGGGAGGGGGGGTGTTCGGCAAATTCCGTGGCCTCGCGTTTGGCCCATTCCAGGATTTCCTGGTCCCGCAGGAGGTTCGCGATGCGGAAGGCGGGGATCCCCCACTGCCGGGTACCGAAAAATTCTCCCGGTCCTCGCAGCTTCAAATCGATTTCGGCGATCTTGAACCCGTCCGTGGTTTCCGTCATGGTCCGGAGCCGCTCGTCGGATACGGGACTGCGCGGGCCGGAGGCGAGCAGCAGACAATGCGACTTTTGGCTGCCCCGGCCGATGCGCCCGCGCAACTGGTGGAGCTGCGCAAGGCCAAAACGTTCCGCGTGCTCAATCAACATCAGCGTGGCGTTGGGAACGTCCACGCCCACCTCGACGACCGTGGTTGAAACCAGAATTTGAATCTCCCCTTGCTTGAAGCTGCGCATGACCTCTTCTTTTTCACGGCTTGAGAGCCGCCCGTGCAGCAGGCCCACCTTGAATTCCGGGAAGACGTTAACCGCCAGATGCTTAAACATTTTGACGGCAGGGCGCAGTTCGAGCTTGTCCGATTCTTCAACGATGGGGTAGACCACGTAGGCCTGCTGGCCGGCTTTGACCTTGCTGCGGACAAATTCAAAAGCCTGGTCGCGGCCGGATTCCTCCACCAACTGCGTCGAAATCGGAGAGCGGTTGGGCGGAAGCTCGTCGATCACGGAAAAATCAAGGTCGCCGTAAAGGGTCAGCGCCAGCGTGCGGGGAATGGGCGTCGCGGTCATCACCAGAACGTCCGGCTGCGGTCCCTTGCGAATCAACTGATACCGCTGCAGGACGCCGAACCGATGCTGCTCATCAACGATCACAAGTCCCAGCTTTGAAAACTCCACGTCCGATTCAATCAAGGCATGCGTGCCCACCACCATGGAGACTTCGCCGCGAGCGATCTGTGATTTCAACTGCTTCTTGTCGCTGGCCGTGCGTCCGCTGATGAGCAGGTCCACCGAGTAGGGCAGAGGGGCCAGCAACTGATGGATCGACAGGTAATGCTGCGTGGCCAGAATTTCCGTTGGGGCCATCAAGGCGACCTGATACCCGTTGGCCATGGCCAGCAAGGCCGCCTGGACCGCCACGATGGTTTTGCCGGAGCCCACGTCGCCCTGCAGCAGGCGGTTCATGGGACGGGGTGAACGCATGTCGTCTACGATCTGCTTCAAAACTTTTTTTTGCGCGCCGGTGGGGTGGAAGGGCAGGATGGTTTTGATGTTGCTGCGCACAGCCTCCGTCACCTGAAACTCGATTCCCGTTGCAGCCTTGGCTTTGCGGCGCCTTAATGCCAGACCCGCGGTGGCGTTAAAAAGCTCCTCGAAAATCAGCCGAATCTGCGAGGGGGTTCGAAAGCGCGCCAGCTCTTCGAGGGATTGTTCCCCGTCCGGGAAATGGCTCAACCGGAAAGCCTTCGAGCGGTCTGCCAGACGGTTCTTCATGATCACCGAGGGCGGCAGAATGTCCGGGATCCGATCACCCAGCGATTCGAGCGCCGTTCGCACCAGGCGCCGCAGGACGCGCGGCCCGATGCGGCCTATCGATTCGTAGATGGGAACGACTCGGCCGACCTCCAGCGATTCTTTCCCTTCGGGCTCCTGTTCCGGGACGATCTCAAACTGCGGCTGGATCATCTGCAGGTTTCCTGTGCCGTAGGGGTCCTGTTCCACTTTGCCATAAAAGAAAACCCGCTGCCCCGCAGCGAAGATATGGTCTCTTTCAAGGTAGCGGGCGTTGAACCACTTGCAGCGGATCATGCGCGGCCGGGCGATCCCGCTCGCGTCGGTGGCGGCCACTTCGTAGATGTACAGGCCGCGCCGTGTCCGCATCAGGCCGCAGGTGAGGAC
>CAYWMN010000050.1:0-19614 GCA_964459065.1 uncultured Acidobacteriota bacterium
CAGCTTTTTCCTGGCGCGATAGAGCAGCGGGCGCACGCTGGCCGCTTTCAGCCCGGAAGCTTCGGCAATTTCCTTGTGGCTTGCGCCTTCGGCATAAGCCAGCCACAGCAACTGCCGCTCGTTCGGTTTCAACTGCGCAAGCGCCCGGCCCAGGTCTCGTCGCAGCCCAACGTTTCTCACCGCAGGATCGTCCACAGCCGGAACGCGGGCGGCTGCCGAGCCCGCCGTGCCGCGCCTTTGCGCCTGCCGCCAGTGGTCGCGCAAAAGGTTCGTGGCGATTCGGAAAAGGTAATTCTTCTGGTGTGCCGCTTCGGTGGGCGGGGCGGCCGATGCAAGAAAGCGGCAATAACACTCCTGGAGCAAGTCGTCGGCTAGAGCCGGGTCTCCCGCCATGCGAGCCAGATAGGCCCACAGCGGACGCGCCGTTCGCTCGTAAAGGACTCGGAAGGTTTCCTCATCCATGGCGAGGGATTTTACCGCAGTTGCCGGGTCAAATGCCGTGACGGTAGTTTTTTGCCGCAAACTCTCGTCTCGGGCTCCGGCAAATGCCATGGCGCACGCCAGGATGTTGTCGCTTCGGTCCATGCTTGGGTCCAGGTCAGGGAAGTGGCTTTTCGGTATTGCGGTCTTGGTTGAGCAGGCCGAGCTTCTTGGACAGGCCGTAGGACACCCAGGACGAAATCAGGAAGCCCGCGCCCAGCGCAACGCCTAAGCCGCCAAAGAAAAGAAAGCCATCGGACTGCCTTGCGAAGTGCATGGCGAAAATCAGAAACACCACTCCAAGGGCCAGAAGAATGATCCCCCTCCGGAGGGAGATCAGGATTCGACCGTAGGGATCTTGATGCCCCCCGAGGGCGGAGCCATGGCCGCGGTGTTGCTCGTAGAACAGGGAAGCCGCCAGCCCCTTACCGGCCTCGGAATTGAGAAACGACGAAAAGTCCTGGCTGGAGGTGACCTTGTCCACCAGTTTCGCGTGAACTTCAGATTGCATCCGGGCGACCTTCACTTTGCGGATGGTACTGAGAACTATCCACAAGACCACCACGATTGCGACGAGCGCGATTGCCAGGATCAAAGCGAACAGGTGCGTCGGTTGCAACATCTGCTCCTGGTGTGGTCCCCGCGCTGCAGCCAGAATGATAGCGAACAACGGGATGGGTTGCATCTTCTCCTCCTCTTTGGGCCCGGGCACCGGCGTGTTTGTTCAACTTCCGTTGCCGGAGCGCGCCGCCCTTGGGCCGTCGCCTGGCTCCGCGCCAGGCTCGGAATCTTTCTACCGGTAATACGTCCATCGCGGGGTAATTGTTAACAGAAAAAGACGGGTGGGATGGCCTTGTTGGACGGAGCGGCGGCGCCGGGGCGCCATCAAGCCTCGCATGGTAGGCTACATTAGTAAAACAGCCTCAAAATGGGACGAATGGGACTTTTCGATTGAATGATAAGGATTTTTAAGGGTAATATTTTCAGCCACTTACAAGGCGTAAAGTTTTCCGGCTGCAAAATGCGTTTCAAAACGGCACACCGGGCACATTTTACCTTGTGGCCGGAATTCGCTTAAACCTCGAGTTCCCGGCGGCGAACCGTAAAGCCCTCGCGCGGCCCCAGCACGGTGACCGCCAGGCGGTCGGACTGGAAGATCTCCTGAGCTACGGCGGTGACCTCGTCCGCGGTCACGGTGTTGACCTTGGCGGCAATCTCATCGGGTGAGACGTACCGGCCATAGTAAATCTCCTGCCGGGCGATGCTCGACATCCGGCTGGCGCTCGACTCGAGCCCCAGCAGCAGGCTGCCCTTGAGATAATCCTTGGCCCGCTGCAGCTCTTCACTGGAGATGGGAACGTTCTTGAGCTGGCGAAGCTCCTCGAGGATCAGGTTGATGACGGTGCGGGCATTGCCGGGCGCGGTTCCGGCGTAGACGGCCAGCACGCCCGCGTCCTGGAAGCCGCTGAGGCCTGAAAAAACCGCGTAGGCCAAGCCGCGCTTTTCCCGGATGTTTTGGAACAGCCGGGAACTCATGCCGCCGCCCAGGATGGTGTTCAGCACGTAACACGCAAAACGCTTTTCGTGGGCGTAGTGATAGCCCGTCGTGCCGAGAAGGATGTGCGTCTGCTCAAGTTCCTTCTTGCGCCGGTAACGCGCGTGGGGATGCGGAATGGGCGCGGCGCCGACGGGCGGCATGGGTTCGCAGACCGTGCCCCCGAACTGCTTGGCGACTAAATCGACAAACCGTTTGTGCTGCAGGTGTCCGGCCGCCGCGATCAGGATATTCGACGGCAGGTAATGCTGGCTGAAAAAACGGCGTGCCATCCGCTGGTTAAAGGCGCCGACGGTTTTTCTGGTGCCCAGAATCGGCCTTCCCAGCGCATGGCCCTGCCAGTAAGCCTTGCTGAAGATTTCGTGCAGCAGGTCATCCGGGGTGTCTTCGACCATCTTGATTTCTTCCTGGATGACCTGGCATTCCTTGGCGATGTCGTCCGGGCGGAGCAGGGGATTCTTGACCAGGTCGGCCAGAATATCGAAGGCGCGGTCCAGATGTTCATCGAGCGCCTTGATGGAAAAGCTGGTGAATTCCTTGGACGTGAAAGCATCCAGGTGGCCGCCGATGGCGTCGGCCGCGCGGGCAATCTCTTCGGCAGAGCGATTCTCGGTTCCCTTGAAGACCATATGTTCGAGGAAGTGGGCGATGCCATTCTGCTCGCCGGGTTCATGGCGGGAACCCGTCCGCAGCCAGATTCCGAGAGTCACTGACCTGACTGCTGGCATGGATTCGGTAACAACCGTCAGGCCGTTGGGAAGCGTGTCCTTTTTTACATTAGCCATATGATTCAATACATCCTAATTGGGGGTGAAGTAAGCTCCTGCTGCGGCAAAGGCTCCCTTCTTGTTTGTATCATAAGCGCCTGGAAAAGGCGACTTCAGTGGTCTGAAGGAACCGATCGCCAGCGCCAGAAGTCATTTAATTAAAATCGCTTAGACAACCCCAGAGGTTTGTTTTGAGGGATATCGAAACCGCGGCCGGTAACGGGGATTTCAAACGACTGGGCAATGCCGATGCGAGGAAGACCGGGGATTTTCAGCCTCCCTTCTGTGGAGGCACTTGCATGTTCAAAAAGGCCCTGCAGGAGCCCAACAGATTCCTGCAGGGCTAACGTAAGCGCCGATTGATGCGCCGACAAGCTCCGGACCGTGGCTTGCCTATTCCGAAGAGGCAACGGGTTTGATCAGCGGTGGAAGCTGATGCGTCTTATGGTAGGACGTTTCAATTCGTCCAAGGCGCAAATCTGCCCGATGCCAGCGAGCGTTTTCGTAATCGTAGCGCCGCAGAATATTGTTCAGGAAATAAGGTCCATTTTCGCTCATCCAAAGCTTCTTGTACTGAGCGCGAAGCAGCATGGTCTGCTGCATCATGTCCCGCATCGACCTCCCGATTCGGCTTAAATCCCTATGGGCCTGGTCCGGGTCGCCGGCGTTTGCCTGCGCCTGCGCGTAAAGGTTGGCTATCAGATTTGAATAGATGGCCTTTTGCCCGAGGAAATCGAATCTCCGCGCCCCAAAGCTGACAAAGTTCAGCAGATCGGCATTGCGGCGAGCGTCCTGGCGGTGCCGGCGGACGCTTACGATCACGTCTTCGGCCAGCAGGCGAATCTGGCGAGCCGCTGGCTGCCACGCCGCATAATACTTCTGACCGGCTGGGCTCATGGCATCGATCCAGATCAGGCTGTCGTTGCCATCCCGGTGGTTGGGGGTTGCATCGATCAGGTCTTTGTTGATTTGGGTCAGCATACTGATTTCTCTGGCAAAGTGGTGGCCGTCGGCCCGGTAGAAGGTCCAGTCCCAGGCGTTTGAGAATTGCTGGTCATTCACCGTGTTTTGCCAGCTCTGTGCGGCGCCATAGGCGAGCCCGTACCAGGTGTAGTTCACCATGCTTTCGCCGTCATCCATCCAGGTTGTATTGAGAACCCCGGTGGCGCCCAGCTTTTTCCCATCGGCTACGAATTGCCGGATGTTTTTGAAGGCTATCCAATAGTCGGGAAAGATACGGCTCCAATTGTTGACGCCCGGCGCTACCCAGGTTTCAAGGCCGAGGTCGCGGAAGGGCTTAATGCTGCTCACCCAGGATTTGCGCGCGCTGTATCCCCAGGGCACCGCGATCATATCGTGAGGCAGATTGCGCAAGTCCTCCGGATGTTTAATCCCCATGTCGCCCCAAAACAGGATCTTGCGATGATAAGGCTTGAGGACCTGGTCGATTTTGCGCAGATAATCGACATAGACTTTGCCGTAGCCTTCCTTGGCCAGCAAGGCTTTGGTTTTACCCTGGCCCAACTCAAAAGTTTCGTCGGCGCCGATATGGAAAAACGGCCCCGGGAAATACTGATTCAGGTCCGAAAACATCTTTCCGATCAGCTGGTAGGATTCCGGGACCGTCGGTGAGAGCACGGTGCCGTAAGGCAGTTCAGCCATGTTCTGGTACCGCTCAGATTGCAGGATCGAATGCAGATGGCCGAACGATTCCTGCTCGGGCGTTATGGTCATGTGGTACTTCCTGGCAAAGGCGACAATCTTTTCGGCTTCTTGCGGAGTGATCGCGCCGCCCGGAGCCCCCGCCAGCGGCAGACTCGGGTAGTAGAAAGCATTCTCCATATAGAGTGAGAACAAATTGATTTTGTACTGCGAGAGCAGATCGATTTCGCGCTTGAACGAGGCGAGGGTTGGAATGGGGCCGCGGCTGATGTCAATGCTCACGCCGCGCCAGCGCATGGAGGGCCAGTCCACAATGGTAAGCGCGGGGCAGTGCGCCGAGCCGCCACTCTCGGCCGGGTGCAGCAACTGCCGCAAGGTTTGGACGCCGTAAAGGACCCCGGCCGCCGTTTTGGCGACGACATCCACCTCGCGCCTGCCGACCACCAGAACGTATCCCTCCTGGTCAGCCTGGGACGGAAACTTCACTTGCGCGCGTTCCAGAATGCGGGCACCCTGGCGGGACTCAGCGCGCGTCAGGACGATGCGCGGCCAGCCTTCCGATCGAGTCCTGATTTCCGCCTTGACTCCGTCGATGGCTTGGAGATCTTTTGCCAGCAGCGAGGCGGCAAAGCGGTCCTGGGCGTTGTTGCTGCCGACGGTGATGCCGACGTTGCTTTTGGTCATAAATTGCCCTTGGCCCATGCGGACCTGCTGCGGATAGGGCGAAAGCGCCAATGGGGCCGCAACCAGCGGCTGGCAGCCAAAAATTAATGCGAGTACGAAGACGATGCGGCGGACGTTTAACACAGTTTTCCTCCACGGAGTTTATCCGGAGTTTCCATGATGCGTTCCGGTGGAACGGACACCATACACCCGGTCGCATTGTGAATGCAAACATTCGGTTTCCGAGAGTTTGGAAGGGCGCTACGACGGAGGCCGGCGCTGTTTGCACAGAGGTGTCCGGCACGCTGCGGTCTGCCTGCGCGTTTATCTTATGCTTGCAAGAAAATGCGCCTCTGCCTATACTGAATAAACCAAGTTGCAAAGGACGGGTCGCCTTTCCGGCCGCCCGCTGCCAAAAGCAATACGGGCCTGTAGCTCAGGTGGCTAGAGCGCACCCCTGATAAGGGTGAGGTCGGTAGTTCAAGTCTACCCAGGCCCACCAATCAAACTTACCCGTTAACAGCTTGATAATTTGGACCGTTGGAGATTTGGTGTGGAACCTGGTCCGCTGCCGCCTAGAATATGGCCGGATCGTGAGCCTAAGCGATAGCGTCCAGAGGCTCGATTTTCCGCCGTAGTTGCATATCGGGACCGTCTTTAATGTTGCCGGAGAAAAGGGTAATCTTGGCTCCCAGCAAAGCCGTCTTCCCGGGGCCGAAACCCGGTCGATGGGCAATTCAATCAGGCCGAAGCACCGGGCGCGAGATCGGGAAATACAATTGCCAATAGCCCGAGGCAAGCGGATCATTGTCACTTCAATGTTCGGATGACTCAAGCTGTTAGAACAGATTCTCCCTGGCATTTTGCTCGCCAGCACATCTGCCAGTTGACTACAGACCATACTGATCAGGCCGGAATTTCTCCGTCAGGGGAGTGCCCATCATCTCTTTCACAAACTCCTGTTCACTTTCGGGAAGCGAGGCCGCTTCGCGTTCAAGCTTTTCAAGCCACCTCACTTCGCGCTGTGCAATGCGCAATTCGGCAGCGTCATGCGCTCGTTTCAGTTCACGCACGGTGGCCTGCACGGCGCGGCGCGTTCGCAGATAAGGAGTGTTCTCTTCGACGATTTCCCGGCTGATTTGCAGCACCACATCGGGCCGCAGAACCCAGGCCTGTGGATTGGCAGACGAGTCCGATTCCACCAGCCAGTCACGCAGTTTGCGGGCTCCTTCCGCCGAGCGGGCCGCAGCGTTCATCAGACGGCAGTCGTAAGCCAGTTGCTCAAGAGAAATCGTCGGAGCGTAGGTGCTCAGCAACCGCACGTTCTGGACGGACTCGTTTGACCAGCAATCACAGACCGCTTGCGCGATATTGCCAACGTAGCTCAGGTGTGCACAGGCAGCGGACCGGCCTTCCATCGAAATCGGCACCCCTGCGATGGCCTTGAGGTACGGCCCTTCGTAGGCGCAGTCCTTGCTGGGACCGACGGCACCGCGCTCAAAAGCGATCAGGCTGCGCGGCACCGCCGCCACTCGGACGACCGCCGCGAAAACAGCCGGAATCAACTGTTGATCGGCGAGAACCATGGCGGTGTTGGCAAAACCGCAGGCCGTATCCGCACCGGGCAAAATGCCACCCGAGTTCCGGCACGCTGTTACGATCTCATCCCAAAGGAACACCATGTCGCGGGCCCCCAGGACGCCCAGCGCAAAGACGGCTGCGCGCAAGTCGGCATTCATCAGCGCCTCATCACTCACTTCTTTTCCGCCCGTTGATTCAATTGAGACGAAATCGGCGCCCGTCTCACCCGCCTTATGAAAAAACTCCACCATGCCGTCCCAATATTTGCCGCGGCGCATGAAGGGCGGACGCTGCATCTCCCGGGTGTCGTTGGGCGTCAGACGCAGCGACGCCTTCAGTCCGTACTTGTCGCGATACTTCGCGAGCGTTTCTGCCAGCAGGCTGGCAATTTCCAGCCCCCATGCCGGCTGGATGGTCATCTCCGGCAGTGTTTCGAATTCAACCAGCAACGCGGGAACTTCCAGTTCAACCGCGCGCTTCGAGACTCCTTCGATCATCTCGCCATACTGGCGGAGAATCTCCGGCATGGTCTCCGATGAAATGTCAATGGGTGGAAGCGTGAAGTTGACCTCGGGAATGACGGTACCAGTCCCGATCATTACTCCTCGCTGGGTTGTAACCGGACGCGCGGCTCTACCAAAAACAAAGTCATCCAGGGTGGGAATTGATAATTGTTGGTACGAGAAAGTCGAAGCTTGAACTCCAGTATTCATTTCTATTCTCCAGCTTATACGCCAATCAAGGCGGGAACATTCCTGCCCACAAACGGGACACAAGACTCCTGATGTCGCAGGGGCCGTCGGAGGTGGGCGGCTGCTCAATCCATTTTAAGCGACCTCCTGATGATACAACACCTCTTTTCGACCTAAGGCTGCCTTCAGCATCCGTAAGCTCTGGTAACCCATAATCTTGAGGAGGTTGTTTCCTGTCATCAGCGAGGGCGCAGCGACCCGGTGCAGCACCCTCTCGTCATCGCGCCGCGGAAGACCTTGCAGGTGCGCAAGCGGGCACCGCTGTGGCGTATTTCAATGACGCTGGTGGACACGGGCGCCTTATAAGAGGTTCCCCGGCTCTGCCGGGGGATCCTTTGCTTACGCAAGACGACCAGCCGGTCAGGCCGCTCTGATTCAGCCGATCATTTCCCGGTTACACCGGAAAGGTTTCCTTTCGAAGGCTGGCTTTCGCAAGGCCCATGGGAATCAGGGTACACCGCTCAAGCTTGCCGGTCCTGGCATTGTAGAACTCTCCTTCCAGCCGGATGGGGCCGGCGCCTTCATAGGGAAAGAGCATGTCGGCGCGTTGATCACGCTGAACGGTGAACCCGAAATCATTATCCGACTGGCCGGGGTCGAACTTCAGCGCATAGGACCAGTGGGCTCCTTTTGCGGGGTAATCGAGGGTGTCCGCAAACCCGGGCACAGGGTATGTCTTGATGACTCGCCGGGTTGCAGGGATTTGTAACGCATAAACCAACGGCCCTCTTTGAATTGCGGTTTCCCCATTCGACGCGGTGATGCCGGTAATGGACTCGCTGAATCTGATCGTTACCTGATCGCCTTTTTGCCATACTTTACGCACCACGAAGTAATCTCCCTCTTGCCGAATGTCACCGCCTTGGCAGGCGACGCTGGTGCTTTTTGACCACTGCGGGTTGCGAAGCAGGAGAGGGAACTTGACGGGGCGTTCGGGCGATAAGGTGATCGAGACGTCAGAAGAAAAAGGATAGTGGGTTTCTTCATCGATGTGAAGGTGGGTTCCTCGAACAGTTGTGTTCACACTGCAAGGCCCGTACAGGGTGGCGGCCAAGCCCTGCTCTCGATTTGCCCTCATCCACATTCCTCGCACATAGAGCGACATGACTTGCGTGGCGTTGGGATTACAGCAAACCGCCACATCAGCGTGCGTTGGTGAGAACTTGTCCTTACCGTGGAGCGATCCGGAGATCTGGTACCGGTTGTCGCGGGTCAGATAAGTAATAGCTTTCCCTCTTGGAGCTCTTGCTCCCTGCGCGGCGTTGAGGAGCACTTGCTCAACCCGGTCCCCAAAGGTAGCATGGCCTGTTTTCTGCAGTCCTGAGCTGAACGACGCCAGCAACTCCTTGATAGCGCAATATTCGTAGAATGCATGGGTCGGATCGGGTTCTTTTGCCTCGATATGCTCCATGCTGACGGCAGCTCCGGAAGGAAACGTGTAGCGCTTTACTTTGCGGAAAGCATTGTCGCTGGCTTTGCCGAGGTCTGATTCCCCGGTGGTAAAGTAGAGCCATAATGGAACGCGGATGCTTTCATAGGTATGCACTCCGTGACCAAAGAAGGGCCTGTTGATATCGAGCAGAGATGCGAGCGTGGGGTCCTGGAAACGCAAGGGAATGCCCGCGCTGAAGTCCCGGTAAAGCCAGAGGCCGTAATCCCTGTATTTTCTATTGCCTGTTAAGTCGTTGAGGCGCTCGAGAACATCCGTAAACATTAGGCCATGGGCGACGCCTCCTCCCGCCTCGGGAATTCTGAACGCCGTTTTCTTGCCGGGACCATAATGGGCCATTGTGCACGCCACGGCACGCTTCACTGCGTGGAGAACTTCCGTCTTGCCGGTCAGTTCGTAATAGGCCAGCAAGCCGCGCAGGATGCACGCCTGAGTCCACAGCTCGCCGTTTCCGGGATTTTCAGAATAGCGGAGTTCGGGGCTGTAAACGCCGATATAACCATCTTTATCCTGGTACTGGAGTATGTGTCGGACATAGGTGTCAGCCTGGCGTTTCGCCTCCGGGACGTCGCCGAGATAGGCCATCATAATGTAGCCCGTCCGCCAATTGCCCTCCGATTCGCCATTCCACCACGTTGGTCCCCAATTGCCGTGCGCGGTCGGCCTGTTTAACTTGCCGGGTCTGTTCCGCCCGCGACAGAAGATATCGGTAGCCACCTCAGCCGGTGCAAGCTGGTCGAGCTTGCCGGCAAAGCCCTCGCGAAGGTCCATTTGTAGCTGGGCTTTGATCCAGCCGTCGGGCTTAACCTCGCCAAGAGTTAACCAGCTAAACCGGGGTGATGGCGCCGGCTGCGACCCGGATAGCGTTGCGGGTGTGGACACATTGATCAGAGTCCCTGCGGTGGTAACACTGCCTACCGTTTGGAGAAACTTCCGGCGAGAACACCTGTTATTTTGCATGGCTCGGCAACCTTCCTTTCAAGTTTGAAAACTAATGAAAAAGGAGCAAAATTGCAAACCAAGAACTCTCTTCGAGATTGTTGCCAGCAAAAAATGGCCAGTCGGCCGGATCACCGGCGGCTTCCGAATTAAGGAGTGCCATCGCCGATGGCATGCTAAACTACCTCCGGCCTGCAGCGGCTAAGACCCAGTGACTTTCAGCAGAATGCTCTTGTGCCGAGCCTGTTTTCAAGCTGTCCGATTGACGGCATGGTTTTGAAAGATGGCTGGGGCGCTACACGAGCCTGGGTTGAAGGGCGCCGCAAGCGCAGCAGCAAACTTCATTCTTAGTGGAAAGCCAATACAAGATGCCTCTCGACAATCGTCCTGAAAGGGGTTCCAGCGCCACACGCCGCCGTTGGATTCTTCTTGCTCTTGTCTTTCTTGCGATCATGATCAACTACATTGATCGTGGCAACCTCAGCATTGCGGCTCCCTCCATCATGAAGGATTTCCGGATTTCTCCGGCGACGATGGGGGTGCTGCTCTCGGCCTTTTTCTGGACGTATGCCATTTTTCAAATCCCGGCCGGCGCGCTGGTGGACCGGTTCGGCATCCGGTGGGCCTACGCGGGAGCGTTCCTGGTGTGGTCAATCGCATCGGCGGCCATCGCGTTGAGCCGCGGAGCCGGAGACGTTATCGGCCTGCGCATGCTGCTGGGGCTTGCTGAAGCCATCGCTCCGCTGGCCAGCTTATCGTTCATTCGCAGCAATTTTTCAGGCAAAGATCAAGGGCTGCCCACCGCGATTTACATTGCCGGCCAGAATGTCGGACCTGCGCTGGGAGCGTTGGTCGGGGCTGTGCTGCTGGATCTGTACGGATGGCGCTGGATGTTTGCCATCACGGGATTAGGGGCGCTGATTTGGGTGCCCTGCTGGCTGTTCGCCGCCCCTTCTGACAAGAAAAACTCCGCGCCCAAACCGGAGAAGCCGGCTGAGGAGCCGCCTGCTCCCCGGAACTGGGACTGGAGAACACTTCTTGCCAACCGGACGTTTTGGGCGATGTCGCTGTCCATCCTGCTATCGTCGTACTACTGGTGGTTCGTATTGACCTGGGTGCCGAGCTATCTGGTCCTGGCGCGCGGCTTCTCAACTCTGGGAATGGGAAAGGTGATCTCCACGGCGTTGTTTGTGATGGCCGGGGTCAACGTTGTGGCCGGCCTGGCCGTGGACAGACTGGCGGCGCGGATCGGAGCGTTCCGGGCGCGCCTGTGGTTTGGCGTGATCGGGTATATCGGGACGGCGGCCATCTTGCTGGTGTTGGTGACGGGCCGCGACTGGACGCTGCCGATTCTTACCTTTGCGATGTGCGCCACGGGCATCGGGAATACGAACTTTTGGACGATCACGCAGCACGCATCGCCGAAGCACATGGTGGGACGGACGGTGGGATTCCTGAACACGGTCGCTGTGGCAGCAGGCGCCATTGCGCCGATTGTTACGGGCCTGTTGCTGGGGCCGCAGAAGCGCTTCGGTGCGGCGATCATCGTTGCCGGCGTGTGTCCGGTTCTGGCAGGGTTCTGCCTGCTTGCTGCCGGGTCCAAGGGCCTCTCTCAGATCAAGACGCTACTTTCAGGACAGGCCTATTCGGAAAGTTAGTCGCTGGGAGATTGTTCGCCGTGCTTGCCCAAGCATGGGACGGGCTGCCGCGTGAGCGGGCAGAAAGCGGTGCCGGCGTCCGCGCCGGAGGCTGCGAGAGGCTATCGATTCTTAGTCTTGACACTTGGGTAACGCGAAAGTAGAATACGCAACTCTAAAACTCCCGGGAATTAGCACACAAGAACAATGGATAAGAGAAAGATTGCAAGTTACAGAAAACGCTTGTTGACGAAACAGGAAGAACTGCGCCGCATGGTTGCCAAGTCCGAACAGGACGGGCGTGAAGCCCACGGAGAGATTACGCAGGACTCCGGCGATCGAGCGGCGAGCTCCTACAACAAGGAATTCTTCTTTCATCAAAGTGACGACAATCGCCGGATTCTCCATCTGATCCAGGAGGCCCTGCGACGGATGGACGACGGCTCATACGGACACTGTATTGAGTGCAGCGAGGGCGTCCAACCCAAGCGCCTGGAGGCCGTGCCATGGGCTCGTCACTGTATCGAGTGCCAGGAAAAGCAGGAAAAAGGTTTGCTTTAGTAACTTCGATGCCGTAGAAAGCGAGGCTTGCTTTCGCTTCTCCTCTAGCAGCACCGGCCGACTCCCGCCCTTTCTTACAGGAACTGGGGGAGAGTTTGTTTTCGGTCCTTTTCCCGACTCAATGTTCAATTTGCGCGCGGGAGGTGGTTCGCCTCACGGGCCTGGGAGTGTGCCGGCGTTGCTGGGCCGCGGTGGAGGCTTGGGAAGGGGTTATCTGCGGCCGTTGCGGACTGCCGATCGTTTCCGGCCAATTGGAAGGAATGGACCGGGTCTTGTGCGGCGAATGCAGGACTTCCCCTGGGAAGTTTGACGTCGCCCGCGCTTTTGGGGTTTACCGGGGAGTCTTGCGCGCTCTGATTCTGCAACTGAAGTTTTACCGGCGGGAGCGCCTGGGGAAAAGGCTGGGGCAGTCCCTGGCACGGGTCTGGGAGCAAGTGAGAGTTTTTGAGGGCGAACAAGCGCCCTTGCTGGTTCCCGTGCCCTTGTTCCACCGGCGGGAACGGGAACGCGGTTTCAATCAAGCTCGATTATTGGCAAAAGGCTTGGCGCACCGGTTGTCGGCTGGCCAGAGGAAGAAAAAAATAATAATTGCCGCCGGCGTTCTGCAGCGTACCCGGGAAACGCTTCCCCAGTCCGGGCTCGGCGCCCGGGCCCGCCGTGAGAACGTGCGCGGCGCTTTCAAAGTGACAGATCGGGAACGGATCCAAGGGCGCGACGTCGTTCTGGTCGACGACGTCATGACGACCGGAGCTACGCTTTCAGCCTGCAGCCGGGCCCTGAAACAGGCCGGAGCTGGAAAAGTTTTTGCCCTGACGTTGGCCCGCGCAACGCCCCGGTTTCCGGATACGGGCGACCTCGCGGCTGCGGCCGGTGTTGACGAACTTAGCCGCGACTGGACATAATTGAAATCTAACGGGGGTTGAAAGCTGTCCAAGAGGTAAAGTGATGGCGGAGAATCACGAACGCCTGCTGCAAGCTCCGGTTTTGGTGCTCAACGCTACGTATGAGCCGATCAACGTTACTGCGGCCCGGCGCGCGCTGGTTCTGGTGCTGAAGGGAACCGCCACCGCGGAAGAAGTAGACGGTAGCTTCATTCACTCCGCACGAGTTACTTTTCGCATACCCTCCGTTATCCGACTCACGGAATTCCGCCGCATCCCCCATCAGACCCGGGCGCTCTCCCGCAAGAACATCCTGATGCGGGACCGTTACACGTGCCAGTTTTGCGGGCGCGCCCTGCCGGCCGGCGAACTGACGCTTGATCACGTTATCCCGCGCTCCAAAGGTGGCCATACGGATTGGGATAATCTCGTCGCCTGCTGCCACAAGTGCAACACGTTTAAAGGGAACCGCTCACCGGAGGATGCCGGGCTCAAGCTGAGACGGCAACCTCGGCCGTTCACACTCCACACCAGCCGCCACATCATGCGGATGCTCGGAAACGCGGACGAGCGCTGGCGGAAATATCTTTTCTACTAACCTTTCCGAGTGAGGCGAACTCCAGGTTTTATCCCAGCCGTTCCATCAGAAGGTGAGCTGTGCGCGGACTTGGATGAGCCGTGGCGATGCATCCGCGCCCAGACCCGCTCCAAAGATACTGGTTGGCGGGCTGACGGTATTGATGATTTGTCCGAACTGCGTGCTGTACAAATTGGCGATCGGCTGGTCAAAGTTCGGATGATTCAGCACATTAAAGAACTGGAAACCCAGCGCCAGCTTGGCGGATTCCCATCCCGGCAGCGACGTGGCCTTGCTGATGGCAAAATCGGTATTAAAGTACCCGGGCCCCCGGAACATGTTCCTTCCCTGGACGCCGAAATGGTTGGGATTGTTGGTGGAGGGTTCAAACTGCCCGGTGGTCAGGCACGGACGGTTCGGGTTGCTGCAGGAACCGGTGGGACCGCTCAGAAAAGTTGCATAGAGCGGGCCGCCGTAATTTTCATACTGCAAGGTGCTGACTGCTTGCATATCCTGCACCGTGTAAGGAAACCCACTGCGGGCAAAGAGCGTTCCGGAAACCTGCCAGCCCTTCGTCACAGCGCTTAATCCCCGGCTCAACTGGAGATGGTTAAGCGGAAGGTTCCACACATAATTCAGATTCAGATTGTGCCGGACATCGTAATCCGCATTGCCATAGTTGGCCCGGATGTCATTGGGGTTTTGAGGCGACAAGATGCTTTGGTTGGTTGCATACACAAAAGGCAATAGGGCTCCGCCGTTCGACAGAATGTCCAGAGCGTGGCCGTAGGTGTAATTGGCCTCAAGGATGCCGTCGGCAAAGTTGTGCCGAAATCGGGCTGTCAGCCCGTTATAGCTGGATACTCCCGCGCTTTCAATGTTGGTCACGGTTGCAAAGCGGGAGTCGGGCGGCAGGGAAGGCAATCCGGGGAAAGTGGCGTAATACGAATAGGCGTTGACCGAGGCGTTGGGGATCAATTCGTGGATGCCGTGGTTGCCGACATAATTGAGGCTCACGAGGGTGTTGCGCCCCAATTGTTTTTGAACCTCCAGGTTCCATTCCTGATACTGAGGCAGATGGATAGTTTGCGCGGTGCTTGTAACATTCGGCGGGGTGAAGTTGGGCTGGGAGGTTTCAATGCTCGCAAGCGTTCCGCCGCTCGCGAAAGCGTTCACAAAAGCCGCGTTCGAGTTGGCCGCATCCGCAAATAAATTGGAAGACTCGGTTGGAGAAAGATTATTGCTGAAAACCAGGAACTCATTGTTGTTGGGCGGATTTCCGGCGATGCTCTCCACGCTAAAGCCGGGGATGCCGTCATAGAAGATGCCCACGCCGCCTCGCACCACCAGGCCTCGGCCTTGACCGAAGGGTTGCCAGGCAAATCCCAGCCTTGGTTGCCAGCCCAGCGCCGTCAGACCCGTGAATTCCTGACGCTGGTTGACCAGGATGGCCTTGTTGTAAGGAATAGAAGTGTCGTGGTTCAGTGAGGGGAAAGGCTGGGCCAAACGGGCAAAGCAATTGTGCTGGCAGACCGGGTTAGAGGCGTGATCGGCCCGCAGCGTCAAGGTCAGTTGCAGGTTTTGCCGGACGCGCCATCGATCCTGGCCGTAGAATCCCAGTCGATAAAAAGCAAAGGGCTGAACCAGAGAGGTGGGGAAGGTTTGTTCCAACAGGTCGCCGGTTGCGCCGCCGTTATAAAAGTCATTCAGGCTGAATACCCCCAGAAAGCCGCTGGTCAGCGCTCCAAAATCGTAGTCGCTCATGTCGCTTCGAGCATAGTTAACGCCGAACTTCAGGTTATGATTGCCGTGCAGCCAGGAGAAATCGTCGATAAACTGGTATTGAGTGGTCTTTGTTCCCTGGGGATAAGCATAGTCTGCACCGCCCAGCATGGTGAGAGACCCGTCGTAGAAGTACATCGTTGAGGGAAATGCCTGCAAGGCCTTGGACAGGCTGGGCGGGCCGAAGATTGCCGAAACATATTGCAAAGTTGCTCGGAGCGAATTTACTTTGTTGTTTCCCACAATATGGGTCCATCCGGCCTGGCCTTGCTCTTCAGGCTGATTGCTGACCACATTGAAAGCGGAACTAATCGGGTCGGTAACCGTGGCCTGATGGCCCCGATCGATCTCGCCGTGGACGAAAACTCTGTTGGTGGGACTGACGTTGAAATCCAGACGCGAACTGAGAAGCCACTGGTCCGTCAACTGGCTGACCGTTGACCGGTAAGCCAGCGCGCAAGCCTCGCCAGACGCAAGCGCCGTTACGTTGGAACAGCCGTGGTTCGGGAGGATATCCTGGGCCCGGCTTGCTCCCGGAGCATTGTTGTAAAGGTCAAAAATCTTCTGATAAAAAGGAACGGAATCTGTTAAGCGGAGGCTATTCAGGTTAGCGATGGTGGCCTGTTCGAAGGCCGGGGTCGGAACCTGTGTTTCCTGGCTGGTTGGAATCAGCACTCGTAGCCCTTCCTGATTGACGAAGAAGAACGCTTTGTCTTTGTCGATGGGACCTCCCAGGGAGGCCGACCACTGGTTCGCGTTCACAAATGGGCGTGGAGTATTGGTGGCATTGTTGAAGAAGCTGTTGGCGTCAAGCGCGCTGCCGTTCCAGTAATAGTTGGCGTTTCCGTGAAAATGGTTCGTTCCGGATTTGGTGATGTAGTTGATATTGGCGCCGGCCAGCCCTCCATACTCGCCCGAATACCCGTTCGTTACCACCGTAGCTTCCTTGATATCATTCAACCCCAACATCAGGTTCGTCGCCCCGGAGTTGTTGACGCTCAAGAGGGGAGCCATATCGTTCATTCCGTTAACCGTAAAGAGATTGGAAGTGGCGGGTAACCCGTAGAGCGAAATATTGCCCGTCCCTCCTTCGGTGTTCATCACCGCGCCGGGAACCAGTTGTGCGATAAACGTGAGGTCATTGCCCGGGTTGGGGATATTCGCGATTTGGGCAAGGGTGATCGCGGATGAATTGTTCCCGTTGGCGGTTTGAAGCAGCGGAACCTTTGATCTGACGGTCACAATTTGTTTGGCTTTGCCAATCGGGAGGTGAAAGTCCAGACTTCGGGTCAAGCCTAATCCTACCGTGATGGTTTGAACGGTCGTCTGGAACCCGCGTGCGCTGGAGCTCACCGAGTATTCGCCGGGCTCAAGAAAAGGAAACAGGTAAGCGCCACCCTTCCCGGTCACCGTTTTTTGGGTATTGCCGGTTCCATCATTCTTCAGGGTGAGGGTGGCCTTCTGGATCACCCTTCCGGACGGGTCCATCACCCGTCCCTCAACGGCTCCGGTGGTTGTGGACTGCGCCCGGACTATAGGCGAAAAAATGAGAAGCGTTAGAGCCCAGAGGCCCAATCTCCTTAACACCAGCTGGTCCTGCATGTCAACACCTCGAGAAGTTTGCCCATCATAGATAGTATTCGATCGCTAACCTTGTAGTGAGGTTAGTCGTGGGTACAGACCAGTCCTTGTCTGTGGATATCGCCCGTTTTGGGACGAAGCCTTGGTTGCCCTTTGAGTAGTCTTTTCTGCACTGGGCGTCGGCACTGAGAATAATTTTGGACTTGTATTGCGTCGCAGGTTAAAGGAATTCGGAACCTCTTCGCCATTGCCATGGGGCCCATCAATGTGAAACACAGAAAAACGCGCGGGCTCCCTTGTCCCTCATTTTTTCTCCTGATGATGGAGGCCGGATTTCGGTTGCTGTTCCTTATGAGGGAGTCGTCGCACCGGCAGCAGCATGCAATCTTAGCCTGGGGAGCGCAGACGATCTGACGGGTCTTGATGACGCTGGTCCAACGGCGGTACAGCGGAGCGTTGCCTTTGAAATTATCGAGGACTGGTCTGGGAATCTCGATTGGAAATGTGCTCTTCCAAAACGAGTTGGTATGCAGCGCCTGGAGGGCTAACGCGTTCGACAAAACAACTCCACTTTCATTTGGCTTGGGGAATTACTTGCTTTGCGATTTAGATTCATCCCGGGGATGCCGAAGATGTTCCGGACACCGGATAAGGGATGCTTTTCGAAGTATGTCTCCTTCGGTTCCTGCGCCTGACCGGGAGCTAATATCCTGTTTGCCGCTTGCTTTTGATGCTCAACCCGGAGACAAAAATTAAATTTTAACAATCTATAACCATTAAATCAACAAGTATGATTTCGTAAACCGGGCTAAGCTTTTCAAAATGCCGCCGGGGTAGGTTCCAAGAGTGACATGCGGGTTTTCTTTTACCTTGATCGAATTGATTCTCCAAGGTAAAGTGTGGAGGATTGACGTTCTCCTTGATCCGATGGGGCACAGTATGCTATTAGAGATATGTTAACTGGCTGCTTTTGGCGCATGGCTCCATTCCATTCAGTTGACAGACAAATGGGTCTGAATTGGACCGCATTGGAAGCCACCGGCAAGCGATACTGGAAGCAGACAGAAAGGAAGGTATGATGAGCCATCGAGTTTGGTTTTTGAGCGTGGTTGCGGCGAGTGTACTGGCAATGACCTCCTGGGCATACGGCCAGCAGATGAGTGGTCAGAACATGGGCATAACTACCAGCCCGACCCCCAACCAGCAGCAAGGCACGAATCAGAACGGGCCGCAGAGCGGGAACCAGAAGGCCAATGAGCAACCCCAACCGGTAGCTCCCCGGTTTCTGACTTACACCAAGGAAGCCAACCCCGGCTTGGAATCAGGGAAGTCCGGTAAGTCGTATCTCTTGAATTTCAGCTCAGCGCCAGCCGGAGCCGACGTTTATGTGAACGGGTATTTTATGGGCCATACACCGACCACGGTCCAGATTCCCGCTGGCGAATATCTCGTGACGGTCCAGAAGTGGGGTTATCGGGAATGGGTTAAAGAGTTCGTGGTTTCCCGGACCTCGCCGTTGAATGTGCGACCTGATCTGAAGCCGAATTGGTAGAAATCTTGTAGCCGGCGACCGCTTGGTTGCTGGATGCTTTTCATCGGCAAGCTGGCCGGGGCCTAAGGCGGTCGAATCAGACAGCCTGCAAGGCTCCGGTCGGCAAGGCCCCTCACGTTGCTTGAAGCCGGAAACCGCCGGCCGCCCTTCGCGTAAACCTCCCTGCCGCTATTTTTTTCGCGCTGCAGCCGGCCCGCGCAACGCCACCCCAAAACTCCAATATCCTTGGCCGTGCAATCAGACGGAACTCTTGTCTTGCCCGTGGCAGGCGCACCGGGGACTTGACCCTTGGGGCTGTGCCATAATGGGGAATTTGAGCGGCGAAAAACATGCCCGCCCATAGACTTCACTCAAAAGGGAACCTCCTATGCCGGCAAAGAAGAAAAAGCAGACGGTGTTGCGAAGCAGAGCCTGGTTCGGCAAAGACGACCGCTGGGGAATGGCGCAGCGCGCCTGGCTGCGGGCCGAAGGCTTCAGCGAGCGCGTCTTCCAGGGCAAGCCCGTCATCGGGATCTGCAATTCCTGGAGCGAGCTTAATAACTGCAATGCGCACCTGCGCCAGGTGGCCGAAGCCGCCAAACGCGGCGTCTGGGAAGCGGGGGGCTTTCCGCTGGAGTTCCCGACGATTTCGCTGGGTGAAATGCTGATGAAGCCCACGACGATGCTCTACCGAAATCTGATGGCGATGGACGTGGAAGAATCGATCACGGCTTATCCGCTGGATGGTGTCGTCCTGCTGGCGGGCTGTGACAAGACGACTCCCGCGCAGTTGATGGGGGCGGCCAGCGCCGACATTCCCGCCCTGATGGTTCCCGGCGGGCCGATGTTGCGCGGGATGTGGCGCGGCCAGGAACTGGGCTCGGGAACCGACGTGCGCCGCCTGTGGGAAGAAGTCCGCGCCGGCCGGCTTAGCGAAGAGGAATGGTGCGAAGTGGAATCCTGCGTTTCGCGCAGCGCGGGCCATTGCACGGTGATGGGAACCGCATCGACCATGGCGTGCATCGCTGAAGCTCTGGGCATGACGCTGCCGGGTGCGGCGGATGTTCCGGCTTCCGACGCCCGGCGCCTGGCGATTGCCGAGCGCAGTGGCCGCCGCATCGTGGAGATGGTGCAGGAGGATCTGCGGCCTTCCCGCATTATGACCCGCCAGGCTCTCGACAACGCCATCCGCGTCGACATGGCGATTGGTGGCTC
>CAYWMN010000051.1:0-4719 GCA_964459065.1 uncultured Acidobacteriota bacterium
ACCGCCGCTACAGAGTGCCCCCTCACCCGGCGGCTGCGCCGCCACCGGCTCCCCTCGGAGAGGGCTGAGAATCGTTACGCAGTGAGGACACCGCCGATGCCGGCCTGGAGGCCGGCGGTGCATTCCGCCATGCGGAGCAGGGGTAAACCGCAGAGCCGCGAGGGCGCCTCTGCGCCAGCCATGAACCCGCGACCGGAAAAGCAGTGTCGCGGCTACCCGGCGGCGGGCGGAATAAGGAACAGCCCACCCGGGCCGGCCGCCATCACCCTTGGCCCAGGGGCCGTGGGTTCCGCCTGCAACATAATATACATATCTAGGCTACTACAGCTCAGGCACCCCCCAATGGGATTTTTGGGACATTTCAGCCTGCGGAATAAGATTTATAACTGTTGTGTTTTGAGTGTGTTAGGAAATACTCAACGGCTGCAATCACCAAATGTGTTGCATTACGGAACATCGGGTAAAATTTACCGCTTCCCCATTCGCGCTCCCGTCGCGCCCGGCCACTGCGCCCGGCCCGAGGCGGAATCAGACGGTCAGGCCCAGATGCCACAGGGTCACAATCACCATTTCCCGCAGCGTGTAGAGGGCGCGCGGAAAGGGCTCCGCCTCAATGGGACTGGCTGGAGCGGGCGACCCGTAGGCGGTGATCCCAAAGGATGAAAACATCAACTTGACCCGGTAAAGATGAAAGCCGTCGCTCACCGCAATGCAGTGGGTGATTCCCCGCGCCCGCAGCAGACGCACCACCGCCTCAATGCTCTGATAGGTGGTTTCGCCGTGGGTCTCGTCGAGAATCTTGCGGGCTGCTACTCCCTGCTGAATCAGGTAATCACGCCCGACGCCGCCTTCGGTGTAGCGGGGATCGCCGCCGCTGCCGCCGGTGGTAATCACGAGCGGCGCGAGGTGCCGCTCTTCCAGGTCGAAAGCGTGATCCAGGCGCGCCTTGTAGACGGGCGAAGGACGCCCGTTGTATTCAGCGGCCCCAAACACCACGATGGCGCCCGCAGGACGAGCCTGGTCATCGGCCGCCTGCCGCCGAATCGCCTTGTAAAGCGACACTTCCAGCAGGATCACGGCGGCAACGGCAGCAATCAGACTGAGGAGAATCCAATGTCGTAAGCGCACGTAAAAGCTCAGGCCAGGTATTCGTGCAGTTCGGATTCCGGAACGCCGCCCGGGCGCAGGATTCGAGCATGCTCGCCCTGAAGCTCCACCACGGTTGAAGGGCGTTCGCCCCCCGACTTGCCACCATCCAGAATCAGCGGCACGGACTCGCCAATCTGTTCGTTGACATCGTCGGCTGTCTCGCAGGCGGGGCGCTCGGATAAATTGGCACTGGTTCCAGTAAGGGGACGGCCCAAAGCAGTGATTAAGGCTTCGGCCAGCGGATAACGGGGCCAGCGAAGCCCCACCTTGCCCGTATTGGCCGTGACTTTTAAAGGAATCTGGCGCGAAGCAGGAACCACCAGCGTCAGGGCTCCGGGCCAGAACTTCTTGGCCAAGGTAAAGAACAGTTGCGGAGGATCGGCAACAAGGTCCGCCGCCTGGTCAAGCGATGCCACAAGCAGTGGGATAGGACGGTCAGCAGACCTTCGCTTGATGCGGAAAATCTCCGTGACCGCAGCCAGATTAAAGGGGTCCGCACCCAGGCCGTAATAAGTATCCGTGGGGAAAGCGACCACCTTGCCTGATAAAATCAGCCGCGTGGAATATTCCAGCACATATTCCATCTGCAGGTCGCTGACTTTCAGAATTTCCGCCATTTCACTTTCGCCAATCGAGCCTCTAGGAATGATCATGAACCTAACATAAGGGAATTCACGGGTCAAGAAGCGTTATCGCCTTCAGCCGCCAGCCAGACCGCCTGCCAGCAAAATTGGGATGGCACGTGGTCGCACTCTGATTTGCGAGCGTTTTCAGCGCGTTGGAAAACTATCAACATATCCAAAAATGAGCTTGACTTCCAGGAACCGGTCAGGGGAGAATCGACGTAAACTAGAAGAAGAGTGTACCCAGACAATTTCTCATTGAAATGGGGGTGTTGATCGTTTGGCCGAAATTCGACTGCAGGAGGGAGAGCCTCTGGAAAGCGCCCTCCGACGTTTCAAGCGTAAGGTCCAACAAGAGGACATTATCAAAGAAATAAAAAAGCATTCTTTTTACCTCAAACCAGGAGAGAAGAAAAGAGTGAAGGCAGCCTTGGCGCGGAAAAGGGCCCGCAAAAAGGCTAGGCATGATCAAGGCTAGCTCCTTTGGCGCAAAGTAAAATCTGCCACAAGGGAGGGCCTTGGTCCAATAGGGGGTAAGGATGGAATACCGGGATCGGGTCCTCAAATGCATGGACTGCGGAGCAGAATTTGTTTTCACGGCAGGCGAGCAGCTTTTCTTCGCAGATAAAGGTTTCAAGAACGAACCGAAACGTTGCAAGACTTGCAAGGCAAAACGAAGCCAGTTACTGAGTGGCCAGGGTTATCGGCGCGTGGAAACAACCACAGTCTGCTCGCAATGTGGCAAGGAAACCACCGTTCCTTTTAAGCCGACTCAGGGGCGCCCGGTCTATTGCCGGGAGTGCTTCGAGCAGCGGCGAACCGCAAGTTCACCGGCTTGATCTCATTTCACGCCCCCCTCCAATTTCGATCCGGCGAGGGACTAGAAGCCAGTGCTGGGCACCAATAGATTAGGCCCAAGCGCAATGTAGAAGTGTGTCCCGGGCAGGAACCATCGTCTTGCCTCATAACATTTCCAATTCATAGCCCCTCGCGCCCACGCGGGAGGGGCTGTGAATTTTGCCCATCCATAGCCTTCCACGCTCAAGTTCAGTTACCATGAAGTCTTAATGCGCACTTTTCACCTTATTAATTTCGGATGCCGGGCAAGCCAGGCGGACGGAGCCGCCCTTAAGAAGCAATTAATCCAGGAGGGATTCCAGGAGGCGGGTCCGAAGGAAAGCGAAGTTGCCGTCCTGAATACCTGCACGGTGACGGCGGCGGCCGATGCTGAAGCCCGCCAGGTCATTCGCCGGATTCACCGCCACAACCCTCGTTGCAGAATTCTGGTTACCGGCTGCTACGCTCAACGGTCCTCGGAGGAGATTGCCAAGCTGCCGGGTGTGGCGTGGGTCGTTGGAAACTCTCATAAACACACCGTGGCGTCCCTTTTACTCGGGGAGTTTGAGGCCTCCGGCGTCGCGAAGAATTTACCAGCCCCGTCAAAACCTCCGGAGGATAATGGAACAGCATTTCCCGTCCTGAATCCACCGGCATCCCCGGCTTCGGTTCTGGTGGGCGAAATCGGGGAAGAATTCCATTTCGCTCCGGTTTTTGCCGACGATCGCACACGGCCCACGCTGAAAATTCAGGATGGCTGCAATGCGCGATGCTCTTTTTGCGTCATTCCGTACGTGCGCGGCGGCAGCCGAAGCATGGAACCCGCAACGGTAATCGGACAAATCCGGCAGCTTGAAGCAGAGGGTTATCAGGAAATTGTGCTCTCCGGAATCAATCTGGGCAGCTACGGTCGCGACCTCGGGCGACGCCTGAATTTTCTTGACTTGATCGAACGGATCCTTGCTAAGACAAGCATCCCCCGCCTGCGGATCAGTTCGATTGAACCCATGGACGTCCGCCCTGAATTGATTGAGCTGGTGGCTCGTGAGCCGCGCCTGGCGCAGCACTTCCACGTTCCGCTGCAAAGCGGCAGCAACAGAATTCTCCGCCTGATGAACCGGCGGTACTGGACCACCCAATATGCGGAGAGGATTCTGGCGGTCTCCGAACGAATGCCCCAGGCCGGCATCGGCGCGGACGTGATGGTGGGGTTCCCGGGCGAGACCGAGGCCGACCACGCCGAAAGCCTGAAGTTTATTGAATCGCTGCCCTTCAGCTATCTGCACATTTTCCCGTATTCGGCCCGGCCCGGAACGCCGGCCGCTACGCAAGCCGGCCAGGTCGACGGACGCCGCATGCGGGACCGAAGAATCGAATTGAAGTCTCTCATCACCCTCAAGCGGCAGAAGTTTCTTCAGGAGCAGGTGGGCCAAACCCTGAGCGTCCTGACGCTGGACCAGCTTGAAGAAGGAATGCGTGTCGGCTTGTCCTCCAATTTTCTAAAGGTCTGCTTGCCCGGCTCTGAAGCTCCGCCGAACACCTTGCTCAATGTCCGCGTGGGACGCGTTTACGGCGGGCAACTTGCTGGATATCAGGTCCCATAACCAGCGTGCAACGGGCAGGAGAGTCTTGCAGACGAGCCCTTGCAGCGCCAGTTTACACTTGGCTGCCGGGAGACTCCGGTCTGATTTCCCTTCAACAAACGGACCCTCTAAGCCGATGCTGGAGTACAGGCGGATTGGTCATCGGGGACTGGACACGTGCCGAGGTTATCCGCCAAAATGAGGTGAAGGAAGGTTTCGATCAGAGCCCCTGAGGTAGCCCGTCTTGAATGCTTCCCAAATCGCCCTTCGAGAAAGCATCCCGGTAAGGGAATACGTCCAACGCAACCTCGCGCCGGTTTCACACGTCGCTCACGGGTGGGAACTGCATTCGGCGGTCCTCCTGACGCCCGCCGAAGAACGCACCATGGTTCGGGAGCCCGCCGAAGCCGTTCCCGAATCCGTTGCCCGGCGGCTTGGCAAGCTGCGGGTCTTGCTGGTTCCTTTTATCGCATGCCTGGAAACAGGGGACGTGGACCGCACGATCGACTACACCGGCTGCAACACGG
>CAYWMN010000051.1:4729-15188 GCA_964459065.1 uncultured Acidobacteriota bacterium
GAGGCGGACGTGCGGGACGTCCTCTTCACGAAGGTGGCGTTCGCCGATCCCGCGGGGGAAAAGCACTCCGCCGTCTGGGTGGAAAGCGGGCCCCGAATCAACTTGGTTCTGGCTTGCCGCGATTCCGACGCTCACGACACAGGATTTGAATTCCTGGCAAGCGTGGCCGAACTGCTCCGTTCACGCCTCACCTTGGATGAGAAAGATCGATACGGAAAACTCCTGAAGGAAGAGCTTGAAGCAAGCGTCCACGGTGAGATTGACCAGGACGCTCATGAAGCCAAGCAGTCGCTCCGGAACCGCCGGATGCGGGCTGGCGCGCCCTTCAACAAATATCGGGACGTTTCTTTTACCAGCACCGGCGCTGAATATATGCACGGGCTGTGGCATGACGTCCAGATTCACGTTGGGCCTGAGCATTTGCCGGTCTCCGCGTTGCGCAAGCGCATGATCTTAATGGCGGAAATGTTTCCCCCAAACTCCGGCTACCGCCTGTTTGCTGAGGGCGATGAACAGTAGCGTGATCTCTTCGCGCACCGCTGATGCCCACTCTCTCCAATCCAGCTTCTCCGTTCGAATGTGATGACAGGATTGCCGTTGGTTCGGTTCACGCTGCAGAAGGGTAGACGGTTGGCGCGTTGTCAGTATTGTTGGACGGCCACGACGGTATCCCCTTTGAAAGTCACAAAGAGCACGTGAGGCGGAAGCCCGTAAAGCCAGTCCGTTGTTTCTTCACCTTTGGCGTTGGTTTGCCGGACTTTCCGGAAAGGCGGCCCCTTCGAGGAAAGCACCGCGTCACGGTTCATTCCTACCAGAACCTGATGGTTCTTGATGGCCTCTCTGAATTTCTTGGGAATCGACGGGGAGTAAAGTTCGGTTGGCAACTGCCGGTGGAAGTCCAGCACCCCCTTCAGGAGATGCTTGACCTGTTTAACGGTCAGGTTGGGAACCTCTTTTTGCGGAAACATCAGCGTAATCGAGGAACCATAAACAAGTTCCGTGTTAAGCGGCTGGGCGTTCGACTGAGGCATCCCACTGACACCGACACCGATCTGAATGTGTTGATACCACTTCTTATGGTTCTTCCCGCCGTTGTTAATTTCAAAAATGATCCGGTCGCGCTTAAATCGGATGCTGGTGATTTCAACCGGCATGCCCGGCTTGACCGCGGGGCCGTTCTGCATTAACTCCTTCCGGGCCTTCGCCTGATCAAGCTGTCCCGTGCCATCGACAAGGACACCATGTTTACCCCGCGGCAGGGTAATCTTGGTGACAGCAATTTCGCGGTCCAGTCCCCGAATCAGGTCGAGCCGGCTCACTCGCGTCAGTTGTTTTTCGTTTGCCCGAACTGCGTTTGGGACCGCCAGCAATCCCGTGGCGACGACTGCCAGCAAAACACAACGCCAACGGCGGCGCCGGCTCCGCGGCTTGCGCAGGCACAGCTGAAGGCGAGAGCTTTCCCTTAAATTTGCAAGTCGTGGTGGGATTGAAAGGGGGTAATTTCTCTGGCTCATAGCGCCACCCTCGCCTGGAGGTTTTCGCCTTGCCGCGACTCAAGGGTTCTCTGGCGGGACGACGCTTACCAGCCGGCTGGAAGCTTCCGGCTTATCGCCGCCTCCGGAACCCAGCGCCAACTCCCGCATCTCGGGGCTGATATACAGCCGCCGGGTAAGAAGGAAGTAGACCGTTGCCGCCAAAATGATCCCTAACGTTAGGATACTCCCTTCCGGACCGTACGCGCCACCGGTCAGCCAAACCGGCCCGTGGACCCGAGCAGCGAGAAGAGGCTCCGGCATCATCAGCCCGCTTACAGGCAAGCCCAAAACGTATCCCTGAAAATAGTTCCAGGCAAAGTGGATGCCGATCGGCAGCCAAAGCGATCGGGTTCGCAAGTAGCAGACCGCCAGCAGAACCCCAACCAGAATGGTATTGGTTGTTGAAATCCAATCATGGAAAGGGTTTGCCAGGTGCGCGACGCCGAAAAGCACCGAGACGGCGAGGACGGCCGCAATGGGTCCGCCGGAGTCCACCAGGCGCTGGAAGGGATAGCCCCGGAAGACCAGTTCCTCGTCAATCGCGGCAACCGCCAGCAGGAAAAATAGAAAAACTCCCGCCAACGCAACTTTCTCCGGGGATGATTGGGCAAGAGAAAAACTTGCAATTCCCAGAACCCGCTCCAGGCATGCGACGGCCACAATCATGACGGCCCCTGCCACCAGCCCCAGGACAAGGTCCTTTTTCCACCGCCCGCAAAACGCCAAACCGACCGAGCCCAATGGCCGCCGTTCCAGCAGCCGGCAAAGGATCAGATAGAGGGCCAGCAACGCGGGCAGCATCAGCAGGTTGTACCAGAAAAGCAAAGAAATGCGATGGTCCCATGAGCCGATGAGCGGCATTTTCACCACAATAAAGCCCACCACCGTAGTGAGCGTCAAAATGCCGACAACCGAAAGCAAAAAACGCAGGAAGGGCCTGAGCTGGCCGTCATGGATGATGAGGTTGTCAGACATCGGCGTTCCCGATTTTGAGTCCCGACCTCATCGGGATATAAAAGAGCGATGCTTTTGATGATGTCATAAGTGTTTTATTGTCGTGATTTTGGAAGCCGGATGCAACGAGGAATCGCGGCGGGCTGCTGTGACGCGGTTCCGGACTTGCGCCGGGATCGTAACAAGACGTAGACTGAGCGCTTAAATTCACATCCGGAGAGCAAAACATGAAAAGCCTGCGGAAGCTACCCCTTGCCATGCTGATCGCCGTCGTTGTTGTCGCGGGCGGTGGAATCATCGCGTGCAAGAAGAATCCTCCACCGGCCCGGCAGAAGGCCGCAAGCCCGGCGGCTGAATCCTCAAACCTCGCTCCCACTCCGCCGATGGGGTGGAACAGTTTCGACTGCTACCGTGGCGACGTCAACGAGCAGGAAGTGAGGGCGAACGCCGATTATCTAGCCAAACACCTGGCGCGCTACGGCTGGAAGTACGTGGTGGTCGATTACTACTGGTACTATCCCAGCGGCAAGGTGGAGGGCACGCCGGTGATGGACCGCTACGGCAGGCTGCTGCCGGCCACCAACCGCTTCCCTTCGGCGGCGGGAGGCCGAGGCTTCAAGCCGCTGGCGGATTACATCCATTCGCTGGGCCTCAAGTTCGGCATTCACATCATGCGCGGCATTCCGCGGGCGGCAGTTGAAAAGAACCTGCCCGTTTACGGCACCAACAAGCATGCGCGGGACGTGGCCAACCTGCTGAACACTTGTTCGTGGTCCAAGGCCATGTACGGCGTTGACGTCTCAAAGCCCGCCGGACAAGCCTATTACAAATCCCTTGCCGAGCTCTACGCCAAATGGGATGTGGATTTTATCAAGGCGGATGACATGAGCCGGGCCAGAGACCCTTACGGCGAGAATTATCACGCGCCGGAAATCGAGGCGCTGCGCCGGGCGATGAACCAATCCGGCAGGCCCATGGTCCTGAGCCTTTCTCCCGGGCCCACGCCTCTTGGTGAGGCCTCAAACGCCCAACACAATTCCCAGATGTGGCGCATCTCCGATGATATGTGGGACCGATGGCCGGAGGTTAAAGACCAGTTCGGCTACTGCCGGCTGTGGGCGCCCTACATCGGCCCCGGCCACTGGCCGGACGCCGATATGCTTCCCCTCGGGCGGTTGCGGCTACGCGGCTTTAAGGATCAGCCGCGCATGACCCGGCTCACCCACGATGAGCAATACACCATGATGACCTTGTGGTCCATCTTCCGGTCACCGCTTGTGATGGGCGGGGATTTGCCCAGCCTCGATCCTTTCACGCTCTCCTTGCTGACCAATCAAGAGGTGATCGCGGTCGACCAGCACAGCTCTAACAATCGCCTGCTGTTCACGCGTGGCACCCAGATTGCCTGGACGGCGGACGTTCCCGGAACAAAACAAAAATACGTCGGCTTGTTCAACCTTGGCGAGAAGCCCGCAACCATCGCGGTTTCCTGGCATCAATTGGGAATCAGTGGCAAGAGCGAAGTCCGCGACCTCTGGCAGAAAAAGAACCTGGGTGATTTCAGCGGTGAGTTCCACGCGGAGATCAATCCGCACGGCGCGGGCCTTTACAAGATCAGCCCGATGTAGTCCCGGCCAAAGCAGAGCTTCGGCTAGGCTTCGATGCGATAGCGCTCGCCGGGTTCGGTGGAAAAGGTCAGGATGCCCTTCTGGATGCGCACGGGCACCTTGCTGCCGTCCCGCTGCCGCATCACCCGCACCCGCGCGTCTTTCCAGGGGCTTGCCAGTCGAACGGTCTTTCCCTTCTCGCTCAGAAGCGACACCCCGGAGACTTTCCGGCCGTCGAATTCGGCGCTCACCAGAAACGCGCCCACGGCCCGTAAGTCTCTAAAACGCGCAGGCCCCAGGTTCCGGGTATTGGGAAAAAGCCGGATCGTTCCCGTATAACTTTGCATCAGGCATTCATTCAACACCACGGGCAGCGAAAGGTTCTCCGTCCAAACTCCCATCCTCATCATAAAGTCGAAGTTCGTCGAGTCCCTGTACCTTCCGCCGATCTGCCGAATGCGGTCGTTCGCCACGCCGTTCGGCAGCAGGCAATAGCGGACCTGTTCCTTGAACCATTCAAGATCGAGCATGCCGAGCCGGGCGCGCGCCAGCGGTTGAAAAACCAGATCGTTTCCTCCCTCCAAACGGATCATCTGAACCGTGCGGCGTGCAATCGGAAGCTGATCTTCCCCCCGTCCGATCCCCACCTGCTCAGCCGGAAAGATCGGCGCCAGCGTTATGGGAACGTTGTAAACGTGCCCGGCGGGAGCGTTGGCCACGTCCAACCAGACCTCTCCGTACGGCCCGTCAACCTTGGGATAGGGAGCCAGATTGTCTCGGATTTCATTCCAGCGCACGCGCCGGGACGGGTCCAGATCAAGCACCCGTGAAGCTTCCATCACAGCATCCAGCAGAAAAGCCGTCAGGGACAGATCAAGAATGCAGTCCTTGTTCAGTCGAAAATCAACCGTAAAGCCCCAGTTTTCCGAAGAGACGGTAGGAACCACGTGGTACTTTCCGTCGCTTCCTTTCTTGACGTAGGCGGTAACAAAGTCCGCGGCGGCCCGCAGCATTGGGTATACCTTGCGGAGATATTCTTCGTCTTGAGTGTAAAGGTACTGCCACCAGAGGCTCTGCACCGTCCACGGCGTTTCACTGATCTGATAGCCCCAGGGCGGAACGGGATAGGGATTCATCTGGCTGGGAACCGGGTAGGCAGAATGCGGGAAGTAAGCTCCGGGAAGGCGAAACTTTTCCCGGGCGTATCTTTCCGACATGGCGAGCAGGTTCTGGCAAAGTTCCACGTAAGGCAGGTGCTGCTCCACTCGATTGCTGGAAAAGACACCCCAAAACACCTGCTGGCAATTGTAGTTCATATGATAATCCCCATGCCAGGCGGTGCCGATGTTCCCGGCGCTCCAATTGCCGAAAAGCCCGGGGGCCGTCTTGTACCGGCGCAGGCAACAGGCCAGGAAATACTGGTTGTGATACCAGATTTTCTCAAGGTCCCGGTCCCGGAATTCCACCGCGGAGCGCGACCAGAAGTTGCGCCAGTGTTCTTCGGAATGATGCTGAATCCGGCTTACCGGAAGGCCCGCGAGCCGTTTGACCTCTTCTCGCGCATGACGGAGAGTGTCCAGATCGTCCTGGCTGTAAGCGTGGTCCTGGCTGATGATGATCCACGGGTTGGATTCGCTGGCGGCCGCAGCTTGGCGTTCCCGGCGCTCGAGCAGACGGTCGCGCGGGGTTACCACCATCAGGTCCATCCGGAAGGCCTGGCTTCCCTCACCTTTTAAACAAACGTTCCGTCGCTCAGGACGGCCGGCGGAGTTATTGTCAGGCTTGGGCCGCTTGCGGCCTTGCCTGGAATCTTCGATCAACCACTTTCCGGCCAGCCGCCCGCACAGGGAAAAATTCCGGTCCTTATCCGAGCGAGGAGGATTCGGCATCTCGTCGGTGGGACCGATCGCCGGGAAATACTGGAAGCAGGAAAATTCGGTGAAGCCCTCACCCTCGCTTGCGTCAACTTCCGGATGAGGAAGCGTTGCCAGGAGCGGTTTCGCGGCTTCCTTTCCACCGCGGCTCGGCTCGTCGATTTCGGGACTGTAGCAGACGGAATAAAAGGGCGCAGGAGCGTCGGTGGAAACCGAAACCAGGCCGGTCGCCCAATCCACAAAAACGCTTACTGTGACGGTCCTGGGCGCTTTGCGGAACTCCTGGATGGCAAGGTGGAGCGTGTAAAGTCCGGTCGATGGGTCAAGCGTCTGCTTGCCGGCATGAACCCAGCGAGGATCCCAGTGAATCCAGACGGTTCCGCAAGGCCAGGGGCGAGGCCAGCGTTTGCGGTATGAAGACGCCACTTTTTGTGCGTAGGCGCGGAAGAAGCCGATATTGGATTCCAGATAAAGCATGTCGGGCTTTCCCATGCGCTTGGCTTCTTCACCGGCGCGTTTCCATAGCTTCAGGAGTTCATCAAAAGTTAGAACGTAGCGGGCGATATCCTGGCTCACGCGAATGTCCCAGCAGTCGCTCTTCCCGACGTGAATCCCCAACGCGTCGGGGCGCACTTCAGCACACACGCCCACGTCGCCGTTACCGAGAAGCATGCCCTCAAAAAAATTGGGGCCGGGAGCGTCACGAACGATCGCGTGCCTTTTGGCAATTTCCTCAGCGCGCAAATCAGGTCTTGCTTTGGAAGCGGGGGCCGTTTGCGGCAGCCATCCGGCCACGCCCGCAATGGCGGAGGTCTGAATGAATTTTCGGCGTGATGTTTTCAAGGGACTCTCCTCGCGCGGTGGCTATCCGTAACCGTTTGAATCCTGCCGTTACCGGCGAACACCCTCGGACGGAGTTGGAAGGAGGATCGGAAAATAAGGCTGGGGGAGGAAATTCTTGAACGCCGTTGATCAGGAAGGATTGACCCACGCGCGGCTTAAATCCGCCAGCCTCGGCGATCGCAAAGATCGATTCAGCTACTGGCCGCCCGACTCCTGGCACCCCGGAAAACTCGTAAAGAAGTATTGGCCGTTCCAGCCAAGGTATTTCATTCCCGCTTCCGTTGAGAAGTAGGCGCCGGCAATCCAACTCTTGAGATTTTCAAAGTGGCCGCGCATGCCGGTCGCGTCGCCTTTGGCAGCGGCTTCGGAATCTTCTGTTGCAGCGGCGGAGATGATCTGGTTCTGTTCATTTTCAGAAAGCTTGATGAACGGCCGCGAGTAGCGGCGCAAAGCAGCGGTTTCAAAGGCTGCCAGCGAGCCCAGAAACTCCCGCTGGACTTGCAGCGAGTCAACGGAAACCAAAAGGTCGACGAGGCGGTTCACGTGAGCCTCGGTCGAGCCGGGAACAATCCGCTCGGCAAGCACGATGAGTGTTTCATTTTGATGAGGATCGAGAAACGCCGCCGTCCAGGGATCGAGAGCCGCTTTGCCGTAGGCCTGCTCCATGCCGCCGGAGTCGGCAAGGTGCCGCGCCATGGGATGCGCGGCAGCCACGGCCGGCAACGCCACTCCCGCCCCTGCTCCCAACATGAGCCGCCGGACCATTTGGCGCCTGTCCATTTTGCCCGCAGAAGCTTGGGAACCGCTCGCGGCTGCCCCATCAGACATCGTTTTCATATGCCATCCGCCTTGAATGAATTTAGGGTGCCCCGCTGGAAAGACACGACGAACCCCTTCCAGCCAAGCACCCGATGCTACCACTCTCAAGACCTCTGCACAACCCGTCTTCCCCAACTTCCCAGCTTCCACCACCACGGATTGGTTGACGTTTGAATTGAGGGTTGTTAGCATCTCTGCGGGGTTTCCATCATCCACAGAAGAACTTTTTCGCTGGGGTTAGAGGGAGGTTTCGGGTGTCGGATCAGTCACAACAGATTTTTGACGCAGTGGTGGTCGGTTCAGGAGCATCAGGAGGCTGGGCGTGCAAGCGGCTTGCCGAGGCGGGGCTCAAGGTCGCGCTGGTTGACGCGGGCCGCCAGCAGACGGACAAAAACTTCACCGAGCATGTTCCAAAGTTTAAGCTGAAGTACCACAACATGGCCCCGGAAGTCGTCCGGAAGACCCGGCCCGTGCAGAAAGACTGCTATGCCTGCACGGAGTACAACTCCTACTGGTTTTGCAACGACCTCGACGAACCCTACACGACGGCCAAGGATATGCCCTTCAGCTGGCAGGGACGCCTGCGGGTGACGGGCGGCCGCACCAACGTTTGGGGACGCCAGTCGTACCGGCTGAGCGACCTCGACTTCAAAGGCGCTTCGCACGACGGCTACGGCAAGGACTGGCCGCTCAGTTACAAAGATTTGGCCCCCTACTACGACATCGTCGAAGAATATGTGGGCATCACGGGAATCCCCGAGGGCGTTTACGAGCTTCCGGACGGAAAGTTCCAGCCTCCCATGGGCCTGACTTGCGCGGAGCAGGTTTTCCGGAAAAGCGTCAAAGAGAAAATCGGATGGACCGTAACGCTGGGCCGCTCGGCGAACATCACGCGGCCGACCAATGGCCGCGCGCCGTGCCATTATTGCGGCCCGTGCGATCGCGGCTGCATTACGCATTCCTACTTCAACTCCTTTTTCACCACGGTTGCCGACGCCATCAAATCCGGCAATTGCACTCATATTCCGAACGCCATGGTTTACAAAGTTCTGATGGATACGGACCGGAACCGCGCCAGGGGAGTTCTCTACATCGATCGCAATACGCGCCAGCCCAAACAAGTGCGCGGACGAACCGTCATCTTGTGCGCCCAGTCTTCGGAATCGGTACGAATTCTGTTTAACTCCGCCAACCGGCAATTCCCCGGCGGACTGGCGAACTCCAGCGGTGTGCTGGGCCATTATCTGATGGACCATATTATGGGAGGCGGCGCCCAGGGCGAACTGCCGCAGCTGGGCGGCAAGCCCAACATTAACGGCCCGCATCGTCCTGACGGCATCTATGTCATCCGCTTTCGCAACACGCACAACGGCCCGCGCGATAAGAACTTCCTCCGGGGTTATGGGTTTCAAGGTGGCGGAGGCGTCAAGTTCAATTATGACGCTCCCGGTTTTGGCGCGGCCTTCAAGAAAGCCGTGTGGGAACCGGTTGTCCACGTGGGTCTGGGGGGCTTTGGAGAATGTCTGGCGCGCTGGGATAATTACGTGGAAATCGATCCCGATGTCGTCGACACCTACGGGATCCCCGTCCTCAAATTCCATATGAAGTATGGAGAGAATGAGTTTGCCATGGTCAAGGATATGGCGGCCTCGGCGGGTGAAATGCTGGAGGCGGCCGGGGCCAAAAATATCAAGACCCATGCCAAGCCCTCAACTCCCGGCTGGGCCATCCATGAGGTGGGGACCGCGCGAATGGGAGATGACCCGAAAGGCTCCGTGCTGAACCAGTTCCAGCAGACCCACGACGTCAAGAATCTTTTCGTTATGGACGGAGCGGGGTTCACTTCCACCGCCTGCCAGAACCCTACGCTGACCATCATGGCGCTGTGCGTGCGCTCCTGCGATCACCTGATGCAGGAAATGAAAAGAGGCAACATTTAGCCGAGCAATATCGGTAGGAACTGAACCGCAGCACGCGGGTTCGGCGGCGCGATTCAGCCGCCGCTAATACTTGCGCAGGACGCCGATCACGCGCCCTTGAATCCGCACCTCGGCGGCCGGAACAATAATGGGATCCATCTGCGCGTTGGCAGGCTGCAGGCGAACATTCTCATTGCCTTCCCGAAAGAAGCGCTTTAAGGTGGCGTCGTTGCCGCCCACCAGCGCTACGACAATCTCCCCGTTTTGAGCCGTCTCGACGGATTCCACCAGAATATAGTCGCCGTCGCAGATGTGGTCTTCCACCATGGAGTCGCCTTTAACCCGCAGGACATAAACTTTGCCCTTGCTACCGGCAAAATCGCCCAGCGAAAAGCTTTCCGGCTGCGGCACCGCTTCCACCGGCTGGCCGGCGGCAATGCGACCCAGCAAGGGAAACTCCATGCGCACAAAGGAGTGAGGCAGGCCGGAATCCGACGTCTGAACTTGCTGGAAACCTTCGTCGCGGGAGCGAGGCGAGCGCAGCCTCACCTGGCTTTTTTCAAAGGGCACCGAGCCGGGAACCGCAATCACCTCCACGGAGCGGCTCTGATTGTAGCGCCGGTGGATGAAGCCCTTCCGTTCAAGAACCTGCAGGTGCTTATGAACCGTGGCCAGCGACGAGAGCCGGAGCCCTTTAGCCATCTCCTCAAAACTTGGAGAGTACCCATTGCGATTGATGAAATGAATGAGGAAATCCAGAACTTCTTTTTGGCGTCGAGTCAGAGCCATGGTCGGCCTCCCGCTACTTGTTCATTAGCTGCTCACCTTGCGAAAGAAGCGCACCCTGATTGTAGGCGAATAAAAAGCGAATTAGCGGATTTGGGCGATATGCGGCCAGGATCGCTATC
>CAYWMN010000051.1:15198-19156 GCA_964459065.1 uncultured Acidobacteriota bacterium
CGGCACGGGGAGAAAAAAATAATGGGATTTCATATTGACAAGCAAAAAATATTTTCTCCCCAGCAATCTACCACTTACCCGCCAAGCTGGGTTGCAATCAAGGTTTTTCACCAACGCGCTCCTGCAAGCTTGCGACCCAGCCCAGTACCACACGCCGAAGACCGTTGGGTGTGGGAGCGATCGGAACGGTCATTTCAATTTGCCGCAGCGCGAGCCCGCGCCGAATGTATGCTACAGTTTCAGAAATGTTTAAGACCGAACGGGAATTCGTGCGGTGGCTTCAGACGCTGCCCTCCCCAAAGGCTCCCGGAGCCCGGCTGGGAATCGGTGATGACGCAGCGCTGGTGAGGGCGGGCGGCGGCCGCGATTTTATCCTGACGACAGACCTGTCGATTGAGGGCGTCCACTTCCAGCGGCGGCTGCATCCGGCGCGCGCCGTGGGCCACCGCGCCCTGGCCCGATCGCTCAGCGACGTTGCCGCGATGGGCGGCGTTCCGCGCTACGCCTTGCTCTCGATTGCCTTTACGCGGGCCACCACGCGCGCCTGGATCAAGGAATTTTTCCAGGGCCTGCTGGAGCTGGCAAGCCGCTATAACGTTGAAGTGATTGGCGGAGACACGGCGGTGGTGGGGCGCGCGGGCATGATGGACGTCATGGTGGTGGGCGAAGTTGCAAGCGGCAAGGCATTGCGGCGCTCAGGAGCGCGTCCAGGCGACGATATTCTCGCGAGCGGCCGGCTGGGACTTTCAGCCCTGGGGCTGCGCACCTTAAAATCGCGCCTCCGAACCCAGGGCCGGACCCCCCGGCCGGCCAAAAACCAAAGTGAAGCGGCGGCATCGGTCAGGGCGCATCTGTACCCCGAGCCGCGCCTCGAACTGGGAAATTATCTGCGGCGCAATCGTCTGGCCTCCGCGCTGATGGACATCAGCGACGGGCTAGCGATTGACCTCCAGCGGCTTTGCGAGGCGAGCGGCGTGGGCGCGGAACTCCACGCCGGACAGATCCCGGGACCGGAACATCTGCAACCCGCAAAATCTCTCGATCTGGCTCTTTACGGCGGAGAAGACTACGAGCTGCTATTCACCGTCCCGGCCAGGAAAGCCTCCCGGCTGCCGGCAGAGTTTCACGGCGTTCCACTCCATCGCCTCGGCCGCATCAAAGCTTCGCCAGGCATCATTCTGATTCACCCGAACGGCGCTCACACGCCTCTCAAGACCGGTGGCTACGACCATTTTTCCAAGTGATTTGGCTTTGCAAGCGTCCGGGGATGAATCCGGCGCGCTAGTTGGCCTGTGCGGCTGGCGGGGTTTTGAGCGCGGCCGCGCCGGGCGGCGCCGAAGGCGAGGGTGGCGCGGAGCCGGCGTTGGCAACCGGAGCCGGGCCGGGAGCGCCTGTTTGCACACCGGCGGCGCCCGTGGAGGTGTTGGGCGCGAGACCTGCGGGACCGGCGCTGGCAAGAATCTGTTTCACCTGGTCGGGATTCGTCAGAAGGGGAGAATCCTGGAAGTGCCGGATGGGCTTGCCCTCCAGAACGTTGCTCATAAAATCCGCCCAGATGGGCAGGGCCACGTGCGAGCCTTCTTCTCCCCGCCCCAGGGGATGATGATCGTCAAAACCAACCCAAACCCCGCAAGTGACGGAAGGTGAAAAACCGACAAACCAGGCGTCGGTAAAATCGTTGGTGGTGCCCGTCTTCCCGGCCAATGAATATTTTTGGGCCAGCCACTTGTCCCGGATCGCCGTCCCGGAGTTGAAGACTTCCCGCAGCATGGAAACTTCAAGCCGTGCGACCCCGGCGGGCAGAACGTCGGTCGCCTGCGGCCGGAATTCATCAATGACCCGCCCGTTATAGTCCGTGACGCGGGTGACTTCCCGGGGCGCGATGTGCACGCCGTCGTCGGGGAAGGTGCTGAAGGCCGAGGTGTGCTCCATCAGCGTCAGGTCAGAAGCGCCGAGCGCCAGCGGAAGGTTCGGAACCAGGCGGGAAGTGATCCCGAACCTGCGGCACAGTTTGATGACGTTGTCGATGCCGACCTTGGCCAGCATCTTGACGGCGGGCACGTTTCGGGATTCGGCGAGCGCGCGCAGCAAGGTGATTTTTCCCTCAAACTTGTCATCGTAGTTATGCGGCGCCCACACGCCGGCTGCGGAAGGAAAGCTGACCGGAGTGTCGAGGATGGTGTCAAACGGAGTCATGCCGTCCAGCAGCGCCTGCGCGTAAACATAGACCTTGAAGGACGACCCCACCTGCCGGTAGGCCTGAACGGCCCGGTTGAACTTGCTGGTGTCGTAATTGTAGCCGCCCACCATGGCCTTGATTTCACCCGTCGCGTTGTCGATGGCCAGCAGCGCTCCCTGCACGATGGGCGTCTGGCTCAGCGTCACCTGGGCGGTTGAACCTTTCAGGCTTTGGATCAGGAAAAGGTCAACGTCGCCGGGGCTGAAGACCGCGCGCGGAGTCTGGCGGCGGGTCCAGGCAAAGTCGGCGGGCTTGACGCGGGCCGTGACGCGGCCGAAGCGCACCACCGCGTCTTTTTTGCCGACCGACATCACGATGCCGTGCACGTGCGCACCCGGCTCGATAGTCCGGCGCCAATCCGGATCCCGGTAAGTTTTCAAGGTGGCGACTTTGCCGTCGTCAACCTTGACGGGATTCTTCAAAATGTTCTTTTCCGGACCGCGCCATCCGCGGCGCTCGGAATCCTGGATCAGGCCCTTGCGAAGAGCCTGCTGCGCCTCTCGCTGCATCTTGATGTTGAGCGTGGTGTAAACGCGGAGGCCTTTTTGCTGCACCGTCTCCAGGCCGTATTTCTTTTGCAGGAACAGCCGGATGTCTTCAACAAAATACGGCGCCAGGTCGTTGCTCCAGGTTTTAACATCCAGGCCGAGCGGCGCTTTGAGGGCGGCGCGATACTGAGCCCGGTCAATCTTGTGGTTGCTGAGCATCGCGCGGAGAACTTCATTCCGGCGCGTGAGCGCGTGAGAGGGATGCAGAATCGGCGAATAGTAGGTGGGAGCGCGGGGCATTCCGGCCAGAAGCGCAGCTTCAGGAAGCGTCAACTGGTCCAGGCGCTTGCCATAATAGAATTCCGCCGCGGCCCCGAAGCCGAAGTTCCCATAGCCCATCGGGACCTGGTTCGAATACATCGTAAAGATCTGAGGCTTGGTAAAGTGGCGCTCGATCTGGATGGCCAGCAGCGCCTCCTGAATCTTGCGCCGGAAGCTTTTCTGCGGTGTCAAAAAGAGCATGCGGCTCAATTGCTGGGTCAGGGTGCTGGCGCCCTGAGCCTTGCGCCACTCCAGAATGTCGACAGCCGCCGCCTTCACGATTCTCAGCAGGTCGATGCCCCAGTGGCTTTCAAAATGGCGGTCCTCGATGGAAATGACGGCGTTGCGCATCACGGGGGGAATCTGGCCATACGTCACCATCACCCGGTGCTCCAGCGCAAAGCTGGCAATGGGGGCGCCGTTGTCGGCGTACAGCTCGGTCATCACGTCGGGCTGGTAGTTTTCAAGCTGCCGCACTTGCGGCAGATCCGCCGAGTAGATGAAGACGTAGCCGCCCAGAATGCCCGCTCCCACTGAAAGCAGAAGCAGGATCACAAAGATGAGCTGGCCAACAACTTTTCGGCTGCTGAGCAGCGCCCGCGCGCGGCTTTTACGTGGGGGCTTGGGAGACCGGCGTTGCGGAACATCCATCAGGCTCTTTCCTCTCGTCCAATTCTAGGGCCTTGGGTCGAAAACAGTCAAACAAACTGGCAGGTGAGAGGTCGGTAGCCGCGACAGCGGGTTTGTGCCGTGGGCTTACGGCTGGCACAGAGGCGCCCTTGCGGCTCTGCGGTTTACCCCTGCTCCGCACGGCGCAACGTAGCGCCGGCCTTTGTATCGCCCGAACGTAGCGCTGGCCTCCGGCCGGCATCGGCGGTGTCCCCACCGAACAACGATTCCCACCCTCGCC
>CAYWMN010000052.1:0-15197 GCA_964459065.1 uncultured Acidobacteriota bacterium
AGGAGGATGAGGGAAATAAATAATAGGTGTGAGGGGTGGAGTAATCCTTCCATATCAACCTCCCAAAGATGGCTGGGTGCCACCGTTCTATCAACCTAAGCAGCTCTTCACTCTCCCATGTGGTCACAAGATCATCAACGCTCCATAGATAGTCTGTGACGTGAGCGGCCATTGCGGGACTCATGCGGAGTGTACGACGAATTTGGATGAAGTTGCAGGCAAAATAATTCAGCGCCGCTGCCGCCGCACAGTTTTCAACCTCATTCTGAAAGTAGCCCGCTATTGCAAAGATGGATGTCGCGCTTCTATTCAGCGGTTTCCCGCGCGTAAAGCATATAGGAAACGGCGGGGGGCGAATCTCCCCGATGGAAGCTCCAGGCCCGGTCGCGGGTTTCACGGTCCGGGGCGGAATAACGCTCGCGCTGGCGCAAAAACTCCAACCAGGATTCAACTACGAACGTTTCGACAAAACGCTCCGGCTGCTGCGTATCCTGATAAACCCCCCAGTTGATGGCGCCGTTGCGCGACCGCATCTCCCGCACGCGATGGATGGCGTGCGCAAACCCGGCATGGTCTTCCGCGCCGATCCGGTACTCGATCGTGATCATCACGGGCCCGTCGTCCGGCTGGGGCTCAATCACAACCTGCGGCGCCGCGCGCTTGAGCGCATAGGGGCTGAGGTCCGGCGGGATTTCCGCCAGCAGCCGGAAGCGCCGCCCGATCGGCACGCTCCCAAGCGCCGCAGCGGCAGCCGCCAGCAGGGCCGCGGGCGTTGAAAGGTGCTCGGCCAGCAGTCCCCACAGGGCGCTGCCCGATGCCACGCCTCCCCAGAAAATCATCTGATAAGTTCCCAGCGCCCGGGCCTGGACCCAGGGCGGCGTGGAGACTTGCACGGTAACGTTCAGGGTGGAGAGCGCGCTGGTCCAGGCGAACCCCGCCCCCAGCAGCGCCAGGACAATCAGCGGCAGGCTTCGCACCAGCGCGAGCGTCACGAGAGTGCCGGCAAACACCACCGAGGAGGCGGCCACAATCACGTCCGGCGAAAACCGCTGCCGAAGCCGCGGCAGGTATGAGGCTCCCGCCACCGCTCCTGCGCCCAGGCAGCCGTTCAGAATTCCGTAGGCCATGGCTCCCTGGCGCAGGTCCTGCCGGGCCACCACCGCCAGCAGCGCCCAGACGGCGCTGGCGAATCCCGCAAACATGAAGGTGCGGTAAAACGTGGCTCGCAGCTCCGGAGTGTGACGCAGGTAGCGAAGGCCGGTCCACAGCGCTCCCGTCACGCGTTCGGCCGGAAGCGCGCTCTTGTAAAGCGGCCTGCTTCGCCAGCGATACAGGACGGCGATCACGGCGACAAAGGAGAGCGAATTGACCAAAAAAACCGAGCCCGCGCCCCGCGTGATCAGCACGAAAGCCGCCACCATCAGCCCGCCCAGCGCCGGACCCACGGCCCGCGCCAGATTGTAGCCGGCGCTGTTGACGGCGATGGCGTTGGGCAGTTCCTGGCGGGGCACCATCTCCGGAATAATTGCCTGCCAGGCAGGCCCGTTCATGGCCACGCCGATATTCAGCAGAAAGGTGAGGCCCAGCAGGGTCCACGGAGAAATGACGCCGGCAAACGTCAGAACGCTGAGGATGGCCACCGCGGCCAGCATCCAGGATTGCCAGAAGATCAGCAGCCGGCGGCGGTCCAGGATGTCGGCAAACACGCCGGCCGGATAGCCCAGCAGCAGAACCGGCAGGCCCGCAGCCGTCTGCATCAGCGCAATCAGCAGCGGCGAGGTGGTAAGCGAGGTCATCAGCCACGTGCCCGCGGTGTCCTGCATCCAGCTCCCCACGTTCGACACCACCGAGGAAGCCCAGCAGTCGCGAAAAGTCGGATGCCGGAGGGTCCCCCACGCGGAGGGCTTATCGGTTTTGATCGTTGTGTTCAAGGCGCACCCAAACCGCCATCATAGCAGGAAGCTGGTGAGTCCCGTTTCTCTTGTTGTGGGAAGGTTCAGCGACGACCCGCGCACCGCGAGGCTCTGATCCCGCGGAGAGGCAAACTGGAAGCGGGTTCCGCAACCGGCCAGCCGCAGGCGCTACAACTGAGGGCGGGCTGCCAGGTCAAAAAATTTGTCTCCGGCTGGTTATTCAACGCCGGCACCCGAGCCCGCTGTGCCCTAAGGACCCCAAACCCGCTCTAGGAGCGGCTTTGGGCAATGCTGGCAAGCAGCCTCTCAACGGCGGCCTGAACGCCGTCTTGAACGCCATAAACCGACGACCCCGCCACCAGCACGTCGGCGCCCGCCTCAACCGCCAGAGGCGCCGTCCGGGCGTTGATCCCTCCATCCACTTCCAGTTCGCAGTCAAGCTTGCGTTCTTCAATCCAGCTGCGGAGTTGCCGGATCTTCGGCAGGGTTTCGGCAATAAACTTCTGCCCGCCAAAGCCGGGGTTCACCGTCATCACCAGAACCAGATCGAGGCTGCCCAGAACCTCGGAGAGCATGCCGGCCGGCGTTGAAGGATTGATGGCCACGCCCGCCTTTTTCCCCAGGGCGTGAATCTGCTGGATGGCGCGGTGCAGATGCGGCGTGGCTTCCTGATGAATGATCAGGGTGTCGGAGCCCGCCTCGGCAAAGGTCTCAATAAAATCTTCGGGCGGCTCAACCATCAGGTGCGTTTCCAGCACGAGGCGCGTGAGCGGACGCAGTGACCGGACCGCCTGCGCTCCGAAAGTGATGTTGGGAACGAACCGGCCGTCCATCACGTCGATCTGCACGCGGTCCACTCCCGCCGCTTCGGCCGCCTGGACTTCTTCGCCAAGACGGGTAAAGTCGGCCGAAAGGATGGAAGGGGCGATTTTAATCAAGAAGCGCTCCTGTGCGCGACGCTGAGACGCCCCGCAGCGGCCTCGTCAATTAACCATGTCACCTTGCCACGAACGGGAACAATCCCTTGCGCCGGGTAGATGGCGAGGTTGCGCGGCCCTTCGATCACTTGATGCAAAGCCTCCGCCTTATCGGCTCCGGCAACCATAAACACAATCTCCGAGGCGGCGTTCAAAACAGGATAGGTGAGCGTCAGGCGATACATCCGGAGCTTTTCAACGTAATTCGGGCAAACCCACTTGCGGCGCTCGGCGACCGCCTTCGAACCCGGAAACAGCGAAGCCGTATGCCCGTCGGGCCCCATCCCCAGGAAGATCAAGTCGAAGCAGGGCACGTTGTCCTCGTCAAGATCCAGAACGCTTTCCAGTTCGCGAGCGTACTCGCCGCTGGCCGCGTCGCGATCCGGCTGCTCGGCTCTCATGCGATGAAACCGGGTTGCTGCGGCTGGAACCGCGTCAAGCAAAGACTCGCGAATCATCCGGTAATTGCTCTGAGGATCGTCGGGAGGCACCGAGCGCTCGTCAACCTGGAAAAGGTGCGTGCCCTCCCACGGAAGGCGCTCTGAAAATTCGGAGCTCGAAAGCAACCGCAGAAATGCCTGCGGCGTTTTGCCGCCCGAAAACGCCACAGAGAACAGGTTCCCCTTGCCGGCACGCTCAAGCGCCTGCGCCGCAAACAACTCCGCCGCAGCATGGCTCAACGCATCCAGGTTCGGAAAAATTCGAATTCGCGGTTCACACATGCGGCGCATCCCTTGTGGCAAAACTCTAAGGAGGGCTATCCCTTGAACATTCTGGCCAGCAGGCTCAACGACTGCTCATAAATCCTGTCCCGGCCCGGGAATTTGAGTTCTTCATTCACCAGTCCAATCTGATCCAGTACTTGCAGGCGAACGGTTCTCTCACGCGGTGGACATCCGGGGATTTCAGCCCGCGTGTGAACGCTGCCTTCTTCTTCCGACTCCGTGATGGAAAATTGCGCCGCCTCTTTTCCGCCGGTCCTCAGGGTTACGGAGAGCGGACCCGCCTGGCCGCTTGCTGCCTTGTGGGCGACGAATTCCACGCGAACCGGCTGGCCGTCTTTTTGAAACTCCAGCGTGCGGGCGCGGCTTGCGGCCGGCTCCAGGCGGGAGGTTGGCTGCCAGCCCAGGCGCGTCGCCAGCCACGCCGCGAGCAACAGCACCTGCGTCCATCGATCATTGCCCCCGGCTTGCTGCGTCCACTCTATTTTCACTTCCGCAAGATTGTTCAGATAGGCATTCGCTCCGGCAAAATCAAAACACTGGGCGATCAGTTCCCGGCAAGGCGTAAGCCGCGCCCAATTGAGATCACTGAAGGCCACTTCTTCAGCGCCCCGGAACCGCTCCATCTGCCTCGCCAGAGCCGCCAGGTCCGTTTCCGGCTCTTCGAACTCTGCCGAATCCAGCAGAACGCGGTTCGCAATGCGCAGGATCGGGTCCAGAAAAGACGGTGGAGAAAAACGTCCGGCCCGCCACCAAAGGAATACGGGAAGTTCCGGGATCGCCAGCGGGATGACAACGTTGTCCAGGCCGTGCACTGCTCCACCACGAGCCTGGATACAAATCTGTTCGCAGCAAACCTGCCGGGCGCCCGAAGCGGGCAAGTGGCATTGGGCGGAAATCCAGGAGGTCAGCCCTTCGGGCTGCTCGTTCTCTTCGGCGATCATGATGATGGCGCGGCAAGGATTTTGAGCGATGACCTTGCTGATCAAATCGAGCGTTTCGCGGCCAGCCTGCTCATTTTCGACGTAAACAAGGAGGGTAAGCACACTCGCGCGCATCACCGGGTGCTCCGTCTCCGGATCTTCCGCGGCTGAGCGCCAAAGGCCTGAGAGTTCTTTTTCCAGATCGGCAATCGATGCCGGCTGCAAATCGCCCGCCGTCAAGGATTTGAACTTTTTCCCTACAGGCAAAGGTCCCTCCTTTCGTTCTGCTCCGGACGGTTCGTCCGGAGTGCGGTCTACAAGCGGTGCCAGCGCCGCCCGTCGCGTTCCAGCAAAAGGTCCGCCGCCGCCGGCCCCCAGCCGCCGGATTCATAATACTGCAGCCCTTTCGCCCCGTCTTCCTGCCAGCGGTCGAGGAGCGGAGAAAGCAGTTGCCAGGCCAGGTCGACCGCGTCCTCTCGATTGAAAAGCGTCTGGTCTCCGAGCATGCAGTCCAGCAGCAGCGTCTCGTAAGCGCTGGGCGGCTCTCCGCCAAAAGATTCCGCGTAACGGAATTCCATTTTCACCGGACGGATTTCCATGGTCGGCGCGGGAAATTTGGCGTTGAAGTTAACCGAGATGCCTTCATTGGGCTGGATGCGCATTGCCAGGAGGTTGGGCTCAACCGGGTTTTCCGTCTTCGTTCCAAACACCATGTGCGGCACGCGCCGGAACTGCACCACGATTTCCGAAACCCGCTTGGCAAGGCGCTTGCCTGAGCGCACGTAAAACGGGACGTCCGCCCAACGCCAGTTGTCAATGGAGAGCTTGAGCGCCGCAAAGGTTTCCGTGCTGGAATTGGAGGCGACATTGGCTTCATCGCGGTAGCCGGGAACTTTCTGGCCCTTGGCCCAGCCATCGGCATACTGGCCGCGGACAACAAACTCGTTCAATCGGTCCAAGTCAATGGGGCGAATGGCCCGCATCACCTTGGCCTTTTCGTCGCGAACCTCCACGGCGTCAAACGTTGCGGGCGCTTCCATGGCCACCAGGCTGAGGACGGACATCACGTGGTTCTGCACCATGTCGCGCAGCAGACCGGCCTCTTCGTAGTAGCGGCCGCGTCCTTCAACACCCAACTCCTCGGCCACGGTGATTTCCACGTGATCGATATAGCGGCGGTTCCAGATGGGCTCAAAGATTCCGTTGGCGAAACGGAAAACCAAAAGGTTCTGGACCGTTTCCTTGCCAAGATAATGGTCGATGCGGTAAACCTGCTCTTCCTTAAAAACCGAACCGACCGTCGAGGTCAGCTTCCTGGCGCTTTCGAGGTCGTGGCCGAAAGGCTTCTCAATCACCACCCGGGTCCAGTTTTTCTCCGGGTCTTTGGGCTGGGCAAGCCCGGCGTCTCCGAGGTGCGTCACGATCACGGGGAAAGTGCTGGGAGGCGTCGCCAGATAGAAAAGCCGGTTCCCGCTGGCTCCCTGCTCGCTGTCGAGCTTGTTGAGCAACTGATCGAGTTGAGTATAGGCTTTGGAGTCACCAAAGTTGTCGGTCAGGTAATAGAGAGACTTGGTGAAGCTCTTCAGCGAAGGCTCATCGACGGTTGATCGCTCAGAAAATTTCCTGACCGCCTCCGCCATCGCCTCACGAAACTTCTCGTTGGTGTAAGGCGTTTTGGCGCAGCCGATCACACAGAAGCCCGGCGGCAGGAGCCTCTCGCAGTGAAGGTCAAAAAGCGCCGGAATCAGCTTCCGCGCCGTCAGGTCGCCGGAAGCTCCGAAAATCACCATCGCACAAGGGGCAGGCGTCTTTCGAATGCGCATCCCTTCGCGCAAAGGATTGGTCATTACTGCCGTATCCGTCATGCGAAATCCTTCCTTTCCGGGTTTGAATTGCCTGGCGCCGGGGCGGGCCATTTTTCAGGACGCCGAACCCGCTCACCGCTTGGCCGCGGCGGCTTCAATCGCTTTCAAAAGGCGGTGGAGGCCGGCCTCGGTGTCTTTGGCGATGTGAATCCGCAGCACTCTGCGCTGCTTGCTTTCAAGGGATTCAAGGTCGCCGAGCGCCTGAGCCTGTTTGAGAACCGAAAAAGTATACGGCTCTTCGGGGATCGCCAGGTCATGGGGATCGGCCGCCGTAATCTGAAGAAACAGTCCTTTGTTGGGACCGCCTTTGTGGAGCTGGCCCGTGGAGTGCAAAAAGCGGGGGCCAAAGCCCAGCGTGGACGCCGCGCGCAAGTTATCCCGCAAGCACAGCCGAATCGATTGCAACCGGGCCTCTGTCTCCGGCGTGCGCACAAGATAGGCCATTACCGCCGCGTAATCGCCCGGGCGGGCCTCGTCCAGGAAACCGGCCAGCAGCGATTCCGCGGAATCGGCCGCTTGCGCATCCCTTTCAAGCCGGCCACGAGTTTCATCGTCACAGTAGAATTCAAGGCCCTCGGAAGCCAGCAGGGCTTTTTCCTGCGGCAGCTTGCCTTCCGATTTAAAAACTTCCAGCAGGCGCTTGGTATTGTCCTTGCTTTCCTGCACGTTGGGCTGGTCAAAAGCGTTAATCTCAAGCAAGGCTCCGGCCGTCGCCGTTGCAATCTCCCACCGGAAGAATTCCCGCGCCAGGCCCAGCTTGCTCTCAAGCCCGATTCGAATTACCGGATGGCCGGCCTCCTCAAGGGCCTTCAGGTTTTGTTCCGTGCCTTCGCCGGAATCTGACGCGACGCGCATGCGGACGAAAATGCGGTCGTCGCTGTAGCTTGAGGGCTCGCCGAGAGATTCGCCCGCCACCGGAACAAGACCCTTCCCTTCCTTGCCCGTGCTCTCCGCAATCAGTTGCTCCACCCAATCCGCGAAGGTTGCGATTTCAGGAGAAAACACAAAAGTGATCTTGTCGCGTCCGGCGCGCGCCGCTTCCGCCAAGGTCGCGCCCAGAACCACTCCAGGATTATTCTGAAGAGGCACTTCGGGTCCGCACTCCGCCATCATGCTCTCGGCGCGGTCAAACACGTCCTTGACGTCCAGGCCAATCAGCGCCGCTGGCACCATGCCGAAATTGGACAGGGCGGAGTAACGGCCGCCGATATCCGGGGCGCCGCTGAACACCTGACGAAACCGGCGCTGGGCCGCAAGCTTTTCAAGCCCCGTTCCCGGGTCGGTAATGGCGACGAAATGCTCACCGGCCTGCTCGCCTTTCAACTTGCGGACCTGTTCGTAAAAGTATTGGTAAAAGCTGAGCGTTTCCGTCGTGCCGCCCGACTTGCTGGAAACCAGAAAGAGCGTTTTGGCAAGCTCAATGGATTGCTCGACGCGGGCGATATTGGCCGGAACCGTCGAGTCCAGCACCTGGAGATCCAGATAACCCGGCGCCGCGCCGAACGTGGAGCGCAAAACATCCGGACACAAGCTGCTGCCGCCCATGCCCAGCAGGACGGCGTGCCGGAAGCCCGTCTGGCGGACCTCATCGGCAAAGTTGATGAGGGCGTCCTGCTGCTTCCGCATGGCGCGGGCGATGGTGAGCCAGCCGAGCGCGTTGCGAATGATTTTTTGCGCGGCCGGCTCAGACTTCCACAGCGACGGGTCACGATCCCAGAGCCTCTGGGAAAACCTCTGCTCCTGAAGTTTTCCGAGAGTGCTCCGGACGTTTTGGTCAAGGTTCAGCGGCACGCTCACCTGCCCGCAGCCTGAGTTCCGAGATTCTTCTTCTCTTCGATGCTTGCCAGCAGCTTGTCGTAGGCCTGGGCGAAAGCATCGACGCCCTGGTCCTCAAGCTGCTGAGTCACGGCCTGAAGGTCGATCCCGATCCCCGCCAGCGGAGCAAGAACCTGGCGAGCCTCATCCAGACCTTCTTCGAGGGTGGCCCGGGCCTTGCCGTGGTCGCGGAAAGCGTCCATGGTGGCCGTGGGCATCGTGTTCACGGTGTCGGGACCAATGATCTCCTCGACGTAAAGCACGTCATTGTATTTGGGATTCTTGGTGCTGGTCGATCCCCACAGCGGCCGCTGGACGCGGGCGCCCTTTTGCGCCAGGGCTTCAAACCGGGCGGTCTTGAAAAGTTCCTTGTACTTCTGGTAGATCAGCTTGGTGTTGGCCACGGCCACTTTCCCGGCCAGGGCCGCGATCTTCTTTCCCTCTTCGGGCGAGGCGGCGCCTTGCGCTTTGGCTTCAAGCTGCGGGTCGAGCAGGGAGTCAATCCGGCTCACAAAGACGCTCGCGACCGAAGCCACGCGGTCAATGGGCTTGCCTTCGGCCGCTCTCTTTTCAAGCGCTCTCAGGTAAATCTCCGCGACTTCCGCATAACGCTCAATCCCGAACAGCAGCGTGATGTTGATGTTGATGCCTTCGGTGAGCGCCTGCTCGATGGCGGGCAAACCTTCCTTGGTGCCGGGAATCTTGATCATCACGTTGGGCCGGCCGACCGCTTTAAACAGGTGGCGCGCTTCTTCCAGGCTCGCCTGGGTTTCATGGGCCAGCAGGGGAGAAACTTCCAGGCTGACGTAGCCGTCGCGGCCTTGGGTGGCATCGTAAACGGGACGGAAGACGTCCGTGGCGCTCTGAATGTCTTCCACGGCGAGCCGCTCGTAAATTTTTGCCGCTTCCAGCCCTTCGCCGGCAAGCCGCGCGATGCCCTCGTCGTAATCGTTGCTGCCGGCAATCGCCTTCTCAAAAATGCTCGGGTTCGACGTCACCCCCAGCAGTCCGTCCTCGTCGATGCGCCGTTTGAGGCCGCCGGAGAGCACTTCCTGGCGTCGAATGTAATCGTGCCAAACGCTCTGGCCTAATTTCGGTAACTCCCTTAATGGATTATCACTCATCCTCTATCTCCTTCCTTCCTTTCCATTATCCGCCGGGGCGGGCGGAAAACCGGCTTAAAAGCCAGCCCTGCCTCGGCGGGCATGCCGTCTCTTTTACGGCATCGATTACGAATGTTGAAGTCCGGCCGCTGCCCCGCAAACGGACCGGTGAATCTTAGTGCCCCAACAACTTGTGGGCTTGCTCAGCCACATTCGCGGCCGTGAAGCCAAATTTTTCCGCCAGCACCTTGTAAGGCGCTGACGCGCCAAAGTGCGTCAACGCAATCGTCGCGCCCTGGGGTCCGATGTAGCGGTCCCATCCTAACGGGAAAGCCGCTTCGATGGCCAGACGCGCCGTCGTGGCCGGGGGCAGGACTTCATCCTTATAAGCCTGGGTCTGGCTCTCAAAAAGATCCCAGCTCGGCATGCTGACCACCCGAACGGCAACGCCTTCAGCTGTCAGTTTCTCATACGCTTCAAGCGCCAGGGAAACTTCCGAGCCGGAAGCCAACAACAGAAGCTCCGGAGGCTTTCCCTGGGAATCGGCAAGAACGTAAGCTCCCTTGGCAAGCCCTTCGGCCGAAGCGTATTTTTCCCGGTCAATCACCGGAAGCTTTTGCCGCGTCAAGGCGAGGGCCGCCGGGCCGTCGCGCCGCTCAATCGCCACGCGCCAGGCCACGGCTGTTTCGTTTGCATCGGCGGGCCGCAGCACGCAGAGGTTGGGAATGGCCCGCAACGATGCGAGTTGCTCGATGGGCTGATGGGTGGGCCCATCCTCGCCGAGAAAGATGCTGTCGTGGGTATAAACAAAGATGGAGTGGATCCCCATCATGGCCGCAAGGCGAATGGTGGGCCGCATATAATCCGAAAAGATCATAAACGTGGCCCCGTAAGGAATCAGGCCGCTCAGGGCCATGCCGTTCAGGATGGCGCCCATGGCGTGCTCGCGGACTCCAAAGTGGAAATTGCGTCCGGCGTAATTGCCCTTTTCAAAATCCTGCTCATTCTTGATCAGCGTGTTGTTCGAAGGAGCCAGGTCGGCAGAGCCGCCCAGCAGCGTGGGCAGGCTGGAGGAAATGGCGTTCAAGATCTTGCCCGACGCCTGGCGCGTGGCCAGCGGCCCGTCGGAAGGCGCAAAGGAAGGCAGCTTGGATTTCCATCCCGCAGGCAATTCGCCGCGCGTGTAGCGATCCCATTCCGCGCCCTGGTCCGGGAAGGCTTTACGATAAGCCTCCAGGCGCTCGCGCCAGGCGGCTTCAGCCTTCTCGCCCCGCTCGATAGCTTTGCGGTAGTGCGCGAGCGCTGCATCGGGAACATAAAACTTTGGCTCGAGCGGCAGGCCAAGATTCTTCTTGCTCAATTCGACTTCTTCTTCTCCAAGCGCGGCGCCGTGAGCGGCAGCCGTATCATGCTTATTGGGGCTGCCGTAACCGATGTGGGTTCTGACCATGATGATGGAGGGCCGGTCCTTTTCCGCTTTCGCCGCCTCGAGCGCGCGGTCGATGGCTTCCAGGTCATTGCCGTCCTCCACGTGTTGCACGAACCACCCATAGGCTTCGAAGCGCTTGCCCCGGTCTTCGGTAAAGGCCAGTTTGGTGGAGCCTTCAATCGAAATGTGATTGTCATCGTACAGGTAAATCAGATTGCTCAAACCCAGGTGTCCGGCAAGCGATGCCGCCTCGGACGCCACGCCTTCCATCAGGTCGCCGTCACTCACCAGAGCGTAAATGTTGTAATCCAGCAACTCGTGGCCGGGCCGGTTGAAATGCGCGGCGAGGGACCTTTGGGCAATCGCCATCCCCACGCCGTTCGCAAATCCCTGGCCCAGCGGCCCGGTGGTGGTCTCAATCCCCTTAGACAGGTGATACTCGGGGTGGCCGGGAGTTTCGCTGCCCCACTGGCGGAACTGCTTGAGTTCATCAAGCGGCAGATCGTAGCCCGTCAGGTGCAGCAGGCTGTAAAGCAACATGCAGCCGTGGCCGGCGGAAAGAATAAAGCGGTCGCGGTTGGGCCACGCGGGTTTCAAGGGATCGTATCGAAGATGGCGAGTCCAAAGGACGTAGGCCATGGACGCGGCGCCCATCGGAAGGCCGGGATGCCCGCAGGTCGCTTTCTGGACAGCGTCCATCGCCAGGCCCCGAATTGTATTGATGCACAGTTGATCGAGCGCGGGTCCTGCAGGGACGTCTTTGGAAGTCTGAGTCGCAGTATGTTCGTCCAACGCCGATTCCTCCTTTTTTGGATTCGCGTACTTCGGGACGGGCGGCCCCGCGAGCGGGATACGCACCCGCTCAGCCGGTGCGTCTAAAATTTCTTTAGATGCGCCCAACACCCGAATGGAACGCTTAAAGGGTATATTATATTCCTTTCGCGGCGTTAAAGCGCGTTTCTTAGCGACCCGCACCAAACTTGGGCCGGGAAACACCGTCGAGAAGCAGAAAAGCGAAGGAGGTTGTTATGGAAAAAAGACATCTCGGAGTGGTCGGCATGGGAGTCATGGGCAAGAACCTGGCTTTGAATGCGGAAAGCAAAGGCTTCTCCGCCGCAGGCTTTGACGTCGATTCGGAAAAGACCCAGAAGGTGGCCGCCCAGGTGGCCGGCAAAAAGATCACGATAACGAATTCCCTCCAGGATTTTATCGCGGCGCTTGAAAAGCCCCGCCGCATTCTGGTGATGGTTCCGGCCGGCAAAGCGGTCGATGCGGTTTTGCAGGATCTGAAACCGCATCTTGAGCCGGAAGATATCGTCATTGACGGGGGCAACTCCTACTTTAAAGACACCGAACGCCGCGCCAAAGAGATGGAGGAGGCGGGGTTCCGTCTTTTCGGCATGGGCGTGAGCGGCGGAGAAGAAGGCGCGCTCCACGGACCCTCGCTGATGCCGGGAGGCAATGAGGAGTCTTACGAGCATCTTGAACCGCTGCTGACCAAAATGGCCGCCCAGACCCAGGACGGGGCCTGCTGCACCTATCTGGGCCCGCGCGGCGCCGGGCATTACGTCAAGATGGTCCACAACGGCATTGAATACGGCATCCTGCAACTGATCTGCGAAGTCTACGACATTCTCAAGAACGTTCTGCGGTTCCCGACGGAAGAAATGCGGGAAGTCTTTGAGGAGTGGAACAACTCGGATTTGAATTCCTACCTGCTCGAAATCACCACGCTGGTTCTGGGAAAAACGGATGAGGAAACGGGCAAGCCGCTGGTGGAGTTGATCGTGGACGAGGCCGCGCAAAAAGGCACCGGAAAGTGGACCGCGCAGGATTCCATGGATCTGGGCGTGGCGGTTCCCACGCTCGCTTACGCGGTGGAAGCCCGCATCCTCTCCGGGCAGAAAGAAGAGCGCGTTACCGCTTCTGACATCCTGAGCGGCCCCAAGGAAGCCTTTTCCGGTGACAGGCTCCACATGGTAGACCTGCTGCGGCAGGCGTACCAAATTGCCGTGATCGTTTGCTACGCGCAAGGCTTCGAGCAGCTTCGCGTCGCCTCGGCGGAATACGAATACAATCTGAATTACGCGGAAATCGCCCGCATCTGGAAAGGCGGCTGCATCATTCGCTCCAAGATGCTCGATCCCATCCAACAGGCATTCGCAGCCGATCCCAATCTGCCCAATCTGATGCTGGCGCCGACGTTCAGTTCAGTCATTAACAAGTATGTGGGCAATCTACGTGAAGTGGTGAAGACCGCGACCGAAGTCGGAACGCCTTGCCTGGGGCTTTCCACCTCGCTTGGCTATATCGACAGCTACCGGCAGGAGCGCCTTCCGGCCAACCTGCTGCAGGCGTTGCGCGACTGCTTTGGCGCCCACACTTATCACCGAACCGACAAAGAGGGAACATTCCACACGGAGTGGGCCAAGTAAACGATCGGAGGCCACATCATGAATCGCCTTCCAGGGATCGCTTTGGCGGTCTGCCTGCTGAGCGCGGCGCTCGTTCCCGCGCGAGCCGCCGCGCAGCAGTCCTGCCGGAGCCTTGCCGCGCTAAAGCTGGCGAAGGTCACCATCACTTCTGCTGAATTCGTGCCGGCCGGCAAATTCATGCCTCCGCCTCATTCTCTTGGAGGACACGGGCCGGTTCGCCTGCCGGCGTTTTGCCGCGTAGCAGCCGTGATTAAACCCACCAGCGATTCGGACATTAAGTTCGAACTCTGGATGCCCGCCGAGGGCTGGAACGGCAGGTTCGAACAAGTCGGCAATGGTGGCTTTGCCGGCAGAATTCACCTTGCGGTTATGGTTCCGGCGCTTCGCAACGGCTTTGCCACAGCCTCCACCGACGACGGGCACACCGGCGGCGGTGCTCCCGCCTGGGCCATCGGACATCCTCAGAAAGTGATCGACTTCGGCTACCGGGCCGTCCACGAAACAGCCCAGAAGTCTAAAAAGATCATCCGCGCCTACTACGGGCGCGCTCCGAAAAAAGATTATTTCAACGGCTGCTCGGACGGCGGACGCGAGGCCTTGATGGAAGCGCAGCGTTTTCCGGCCGATTTCAACGGCATTCTGGTAGGCGCGCCGGCCAACTATTGGACCCACCTCTTTACGGGGTTTCTCTGGAACGAGCAGGCACTGATGGCGAGCCCGGGCAGTTATATTCCGGCAAGCAAGCTGCCGGCCATCCAGCAGGCGGCGCTCGCGGCCTGCGACGCCCTTGATGGAGTGAGGGACGGCGTCATCAACGATCCTCGCCGCTGCCATTTTGATCCGGCGGTGCTCGAATGCAAAGGCGCTGACGGACCGGGCTGCCTGACCAAGCCTCAGGTAGAAACGCTCAGGAAGATCTACTCGGGACCCATCAACCCGCGCACGGGCCGGCAGATTTTTCCCGGTTTCGAGCCGGGAGCGGAAGCGGACCCTGTTGACTGGCCCGCGTGGATCACGGGCAAATCGTCGCGCGACAGCCTGCAATTTTTCTTTGCCAACGGATTTTTCTCGGACATGGTGTTCGATAATCCCAAGTGGAATTTCCGCAACTTCGATTTTGACAAGGACACCCAACTCACCGACACGAAGCTCGCAGCGATTCTCAACTCTACCAATCCCGACCTGCGGCCGTTCAAGCGGCGCGGCGGAAAGCTGATTCTGTATCAGGGCTGGGCCGATAGCGCCGTCGCGCCGCAGAACACCGTGAATTATTACAACCAGGTCGTGGCCGTGACCGGGAAGGCCGGCCAAGTGGGCGACCGCCAGGCACTCGAATCCACGCGGAGCTTCTTCCGGCTTTATATGGCGCCCGGAATGGGACACTGCGGCGGCGGTACGGGCCCCAATAGTTTTGGCGGCCTGGTCCAACCGACACCGGTGCCGAACGATCCGCAGCACAACATCTTTCTGGCGCTTCAAGAGTGGGTTGAAAAGGGCGTCGTTCCCAACCGAATCATCGCCACAAAATACGTTCACAATAAACCCGCCGACGGCGTGGCGCGCACGCGGCCGCTGTGCCCGTATCCGGAAGAAGCGGTGTGGACGGGAAAGGGCAGCACGGATAACGCGGCAAATTTTGCGTGCCGCCTGCCCGCCAAACCGCAGCCGGCAAACTAAACTCGGCGCACCCCAAGAGCAATCCATCTGCCGCTCAAGTTGCGTCCCTCTTTTAACTTTCCGCGTTCGACTGTAAACTTCCTTATCACACCCTTGATCGAGGATAAGCTCATGACCAAAGACGAAATCGTTCGCAAGCACAAGGAATATCTCTTCAATTGCGTCAGCACCTATTACAAGGACCCGCTGGTGATCGACCACGCCAAGGGACAATACATCACGGACCTTGACGGCAAGCGATATCTCGATTTCCTGGGCGGCATTGTCACCATCAGCGTGGGCCACTCGAACGAAAAAGTGACCTCCAAAATCAAGGCCCAGATCGACCGGCTGCAGCA
>CAYWMN010000052.1:15207-19003 GCA_964459065.1 uncultured Acidobacteriota bacterium
CCTCGACGCTTTTCCCCTCGGAGCCCATCGTGGCGCTGGCGGAGAAGATGGCGCAGATCGCGCCCGGCAAACTCCAGAAAAGCTACTTCACCAACAGCGGTTCGGAAGCCAACGAAGTGGCCGTCCTGACGGCGCGCATGCACACGGGCCGTCACGACGTGATTGCGCTGCGCCATGGCTACAGCGGCCACACGCAGCTGACGAAATCGCTGACCGGCCTGGGCACCTGGCGCAAGTCGGGCATCGTATCCTCGGGCATCGTGCACGCTCCGGGCCCCTATTGCTACCGCTGCCCTTACGGGCTCAGTTACCCGAGCTGCGAACTGCACTGCGCCCGGGACATTGAAGAGGTAATCAAAACCTCCACCGGCGGCCAGGTTGCAGGGCTGCTGGCCGAGACGATTCAAGGCCTGGGAGGCGTGGTGACGCCGCCCGCCGGCTACTTCAAAATCGTCGCCAACATCGTGCGGAATTACGGCGGCCTGTTTATTTCCGACGAAGTCCAGACGGGCGTGGGCCGCACCGGCAAGCGCTGGTTTGGAATCGAGCACTGGGAAGTGGAGCCGGACATGATCACGGGCGCCAAGGGCATGGCGAACGGTACGCCCATCGGCTGGACGATCACGCGGCCTGAAATCGCCGACAACTATAAGGGCCTGACCATTTCGACTTTCGGCGGCAACCCCGTCACTTGCGTGGCCGCCAAAGCCACCATCGACCTGATTGAAGAAGACCGGCTGATGGATAATGCGGAAACCGCCGGCAAGCATTTCCGCGAAGGGCTCGAAGCCTTGAAGGAAAAACATTCCGTCGTGGGCGACGTGCGCGGCATGGGGCTGATGCAGGGCGTTGAGCTTGTGAAGGACCGCAAGACCAAAGAGCCCGCAGGCGACCTGACTAATCGCGTGCTTGAACGCGCGCGCGCGAACGGCTTGATCATCGGCAAGGGCGGGCTTTACGCCAACGTGGTCCGCATGTCGCCGCCGCTCAATATTTCCGTGGCCGACATCGACCAATCTCTTGCCATTCTCGACAAGAGCCTCAGCGAAGCCCTGAAGGCCTAGCCGGGAAATCGGCTTCGGGGGTGTGGTACGGTGCACCTTAAACATCATCCATAGAATCCGGCCCGGCCGGGAAGGGAGAGCAGGGTGAAGTATCGCGAACTGGGGAGGACCGGTTGGAAGGTTTCGGAAATCAGTTTTGGAGCGTGGGCGATCGGCTCCATGTGGGGGCAGGTGGACGACAGCGAGTCGCTGGCGGCGCTTCACAAAGCTCTGGATGTCGGCATCAACTTTTTTGATACGGCCGACGTTTACGGAGACGGCCGCAGCGAGCGCCTGCTGGCGCGCCTGCGCAAAGAACGCAAAGAACCGTTCTACATTGCCACCAAAGCCGGCCGGCGGCTGCCTGAGCAGACTCCCGAGGGATACAGCGCAGAAAACCTGACTGGTTTTGTGGAGGCGAGCCTCCGAAATCTGCAGACGGACTGCCTGGACCTGTTGCAGCTTCACTGCCCGCCGACAGAGGTTTACTACCGGCCGGAGGTCTTTGAAGCTCTGGACCGCCTCGTCGAAGCGGGAAAGATCCGGCACTACGGCGTGAGCGTCCGCACGGTGGAGGAAGGGCTGAAGGCGATCGAGTTCCCGGGGGTGCAAAGCGTCCAGATCATCTTCAACATGTTTCGCCATCGCCCCGCTGAGCTTTTCTTCCCTGAGGCACAGCGCCGGCGGGTGGGAATCCTGGCGCGGGTGCCGCTGGCGAGCGGCCTGCTGACGGGCCGCATGGCGCGCGCGACGAAGTTTACCCCGGACGACCATCGCAACTTCAACCGCCAGGGAGCGCTCTTTGACCGGGGCGAGACTTTTTCCGGAGTGGACTACGACCTGGGCTTGGAGCTCGTCGAAAACCTTCGGGAACTTTTGCCGGAGGGCTCGACGATGGCGGAGTTTGCCTTGCGCTGGATTCTGATGTTTGACGCCGTCACTTGCGCCATTCCCGGCGGCAAGCGTCCTTCGCAAGTGGAGGATAACGCGCGAGCTTCGGATCTGCCGCCACTCGCCGACGCAACCCTGCAGCGCGTCCGCGAGCTTTATGATTCCCGCCTCAGGAATAGCGTTCACCCGAGGTGGTAGCCGGGAAAAGCGTTGTGGCCCGGTGTTGATCCAAACTTTGCGCGGCCGCGCATGGCGGAGCGGCTTTCTCCCTTTACGCAGCACGCAGACGCCGAAATTATAAATTTTCCTTGCGTTCGGCACGTCCCTCCTTTAAACCCCTATATCAAGCCTCGGGGTGATCAAACCGCGAGGCGCAAAGGCAGGATCGAGCTTGCACCAACCACCCACAACGCGCCAGGCCGCCGGGGATGAGGCGGAATGAAAATCCTGCGCTCGAACAAGCTGCGCGAACTGGCGATTGACCGCAGGCTCGTCCGCAACGTTGGGGCGCTCTACGGAGTGCAGTTTGCCGGCTACCTGCTGCCGCTCATTACGATTCCCTACCTCACGCGCGTGCTGGGCGCGGCCACGTGGGGGCTGGTGGCTTTCTCGCAAGCCTTCGGCGCCTACGCCAGCCTGGTGGTGGAGTTCGGATTCGGTTATTCCGCCACGCGCGAAGTGGCCAAGCGCCGCGAGTCGCGGGAAGAGCTTTCCGGGCTGGTGGCAGGCGTTGTTGGCGCAAAAGTTCTGCTGGCGGTTGCCGCCGTGGCGCTCGCCGTGGTTGCCGAACAATGGATTCCTCTCTTCCGTCACCATGCCGTCTTCTTTTGGGCCGCCATGTTCTGGGCGCTGGCGCAGGGCTTCAGCATGCTCTGGTATTACCAGGGCTTTGAACAGATGCGCCTGGTGGCGCTGCTCGACGTTTCAGGACGGGCGCTTGCGACCGCGGGCATCTTTATCCTGGTCCACAACCCGGGCGACGGCTGGAAGGTCCTGGCGCTGCAGGGAGCGGGCGCGCTGGTTTCCGTCGCCGTCACCACCGTCCTGGTTCTGCGAGAAGTACCAGTGCGCCTGCCGAGCCCGCGGCTGGTCTGGAAGACGCTCGGCATGGGATGGAACATGTTCGTCTTCCGCGGCTCGCTCGGGCTGTATTCCACGGGCAATACTTTCATCCTGGGCCTGTTTGCGCCGGCCGACGCCGTAGGCTTCTACGCCGGAGCGGAAAAGCTGGCGCGGGCCGTGATGGGATTGCTCGCGCCCGTCCAGCAGAGCCTGTTTCCGCGCTTGAGCCACCTGGCGCATGAGGACCGCCCCAGGGCGCGACGCCTGGCGCGCGCAAGCCTGCTGGCCATGAGCGCCTTCGGAGCCGTCTCAAGCCTCGGGGTCTTCGTGGCCGCGCCGTGGATGGTGAGGATCATTCTGGGCAAAGGCTTCGCTCTCTCAGTGCCGCTGCTGCGCATCATGGCCGCGCTGGTCTTTCTGGACGCCGTAAGCACCATGCTGGGGATGCTCTGGATGGTGCCGCTCGGGCTCGACCGAGCCTTCAGCCGCATCGTGCTCGGGATCGGCCTCGTGAACGTGGCGCTCGCGCTCGCTCTCGCTCCCCGGTTTGGCGGAGTTGGAGTCGCCTGCGCGGTGGTGGCGGCGGAGGTGTTTGGCGCCTGCCTGATCACCTTCACGCTCGGCAGGCGGGGATTGCTTCCCCTGGGACGACCTCGGGAGGAGTGAGGTTTTTATGAAGCCATGTAGCCCCATGGCGATCAGCGGGGAATTTTAGCTTCGTTTTTATCCGTGCTACATACTTTCAACAACTTGTCAGCTTCGTTTTAGCTTCGTTTTAGGTTCGTTTTGGCCGTTTTTTC
>CAYWMN010000053.1:0-18712 GCA_964459065.1 uncultured Acidobacteriota bacterium
GCTGGTCTTCCTGGTAGGGGTCGGCTCCCGCCAGGTAGAAGATGATTTGGGGATCGAAATGCGAGAGGGCTTTGTCGAGCGTTTCCTCCAAAACCGTCAGATATTCGGTGTCACGGACGCCATTGGGAAGATTAACGTCCAGATCGCTGGGGGGCTTGGGATAGGGGTAATTATTTTTCTGATGGACTGAAACCGTGTAGACGGTTTCATCACCGCTGAAAATGGCGGCCGTACCGTTGCCCTGGTGAACGTCGCAATCAAGGGTCATGGCGCGGGCGACGGCTTGATCTTTTTGCAGCCGCCGGATGGCGATGGCGACGTCGTGCAGCACGCAAAAACCCTCGCCGTGGTCCGGAAAAGCGTGGTGAAAGCCGCCGCCGAGGTTGACGCCAATTCCATCGGCAAGCGCCTGGCGCCCGGCCAGAATCGAGCCGCCGGCGCTGAGCCACACAGCGTGGACAAGTTCGGAGGAATAGGGTACTTCCATGCGGAGAATTTCGGTCAAAGAGAGCTTGGCGTTCTTGAGTTTCCAGATGTAACTGACGTCGTGAACCAGGGCCACGTCGTCGTCGGAAGCCGGGGAGGGCTCCACAATATCGGCAGGCTTGATCACGCCTTCGGCGAGCAGCTTTTCCTTGGTCAGGCGATACTTGGCGGCGGGGAAAACGTGGTTGCCCAGGTGCAGGTCATACTGGTCAGAGTAAACAACTTTCAACCCCATGGGCTTTTCCCGCAGCTCCCCTTATTCGACCGTGACGGATTTGGCCAGGTTCCGCGGCTGATCGACGTCGCAGCCGCGCAAGACCGCGAGGTGATAGGCCAGCAGTTGCAGCGGAACCACTTCAAGAATGGCGGAGAGCCACTCATTACTGTGGGGCACCACGATCAAGTGATCCGCCATATCGTGGATTTCTCTGTCGCCCTCGGTTACCACCGCCACAATGACCGCGCCGCGAGCCTTCGCTTCTTTGATGTTGGAGCTTGTGCGCTCGTAACGGACTTTGGAATCGGGCGAGTCCCAATCACACGTCGCAATCACCACGACCGGCAGGCCGTCGGTGATGAGGGCGTTCGGTCCGTGCTTCATTTCGCCCGCCGGGTAAGCTTCCGCGTGAATATACGACAGCTTTTTCATTTTCAGCGCGCCTTCCTGAGCGACCGGGAAGTGCACGCCGCGGCCCAGGAATAAGAAGTCCGACGAGCGGTCAAAATGCCGGGCCAGTTCTTCGAATTCTTCGTCTCTTTGGAGCACGGATTCAAGCTGCCGCGGAAGCGCCGCGAGCTCGGTCAGCAATTTCTTGGCTTCAGCCGGCGGCAGCAGGCCGCGAACCTGGCCCATGTAGACTGAAAACAGATAAAGCGCGGTCAATTGCGAAGAAAACGTCTTGGTTGAACCCACGCCGATTTCCGGCCCCGCATGCGTGTAAATGCACCCGTTGGCTTCACGGGGAACCATGCTGCCCAGCACATTGCAGATGGCCAGGGTCTTTGAGCCCTTGGCCTGCGCTTCCCGCTGCCCGGCAATCGTGTCCGCCGTTTCCCCCGATTGCGTAATCAGTATCGTGAGGGTGCGGGAATCCACCAGCGGGTCGCGATAGCGGAATTCTGAGGCGTAGTCCACTTCCACGGGCACCCGCGCCATGCGCTCGATCATGATCTTGCCCGCCCCCGCGGCATGCCGCGAAGTCCCTGCCGCAACAATCTTGATTTCCCGGAAAGCCCGGAAATCGTCCTCGGTGATTTCCATCTCGTCCAGGAAAATCTGGCCGGTCTCGGGAGAAACCCGCCCCAGCGCGGTGTCGCGAACCGCGCGGGGCTGCTCATAAATTTCCTTCAGGGTGAAATGCTTGAAGCCGCCCTTTTCCGCCAGGATCCGGTCCCAGCTGATGTGGTGGACGCGGCGCGTGACGGGCTGGCCCTGAAAGTCCATCAGCTTGACGCCGTTCGGCGTAAGCACGGCAATGTCTCCATCGGCCATAAAGAACAGGTCGCGCGTGTGATACAGGATGGCCGGAACGTCGCTGGCCACCAGGTATTCATCCTTGCCGAGCCCGATCACGGCGGGCGGCCCCTGCCGCACGGCGACGACCTTGTTCAGGTCTTTGGTGGAAATGATCGCCAGGGCAAATACCCCGGTCAGGCGTTGGACAGCGATCCGGACCGCTTCATCGAGCGTGACTTGGGAAGAGGCGTCCGGCTGGCCGTTCAGATACTTTTCGATGAGATGCGCGATGACTTCCGTATCGGTTTCCGTCGTGAAGGTGTGTCCCTCGGCGGCCAGCTCTTCCTTCAATTGCATGTAGTTTTCAATGATGCCGTTATGGACCACCACGACCGTGCCGTGGCAATCACTGAGGGGATGGGCATTTTCTTCTGTGGGAGCGCCGTGCGTGGCCCAGCGGGTGTGGCCGATGCCGTAGGTGCCGTCGATGGGATCCAGGCGGATCACTTCTTCCAGGTTCCGCAGCTTGCCCATGGCCCGGCGAATCGCCAGCTTGCCGTCTTTGATGGCCGCCAGCCCCGCCGAATCATACCCGCGATACTGAAGCCGCTGCAGGCCTTCGAGAAGCACGGGAACAACACGCCTGTTGCCGATGTAACCGATGATTCCTGACATAGATCTTTTTACAGAAAAACCGGATGGCCGCCCGCCAGCTTGCCAAAGGCTGCGCGCGACTTTTGCACAACTAACAATTATAGCAGAGGAAAAACAGTCTCTCGCGGATGAAGGGCCCGGACGCCAGCTAAGGCGCCCGGGTGGATCAGGCTCGCTGGGCCGCTTTGAAGCCCTGGCGCATTTCCTCAATCACCATTTCGGCGGCCTGCCGGGGATCAGGGCTGGTGGTGATGAAACGGCCCACGACGAGGTAGTCAGCGCCCGCCTGGATGGCTTCTCCGGGCGTCACGGCGCGCTTCTGGTCTTGCTTCGGAAACCCTGCCGGGCGGATTCCGGGGGTGACGATCAGCAACCGGTCTCCAACCGCCTCACGGATTTTTTTCGCTTCCTGGCCGGAGGCGATGACGCCGTCGCAACCCTCTTCGGCGGCCGCTTTGGCGCGGTGGAGCACCAGCTCCTCAACCGAACAATTAAAGCCGAGGTCCTGGATGTCGTAAGCATCCAGGCTGGTCAGCACCGTCACCGCCATCAGCTTAAGGTCGGCGTCACCCCGTCCTCTTGCGGCCGCCTCCACATTTTTCCGGTTGCCGTGAATCGTGAGGAACTTTACGCCGAGCGAGGCCGCGCGTCTCACAGCGCGCTCGACGGTTTGCGGCACGTCGAAGTATTTCAGGTCCAGGAAAACATTCTTCCCTTTGGAAATCAGGTGCTTGACGGGGTGCATCCCTTCGGCCAGCTGCAATTCCATGCCGACCTTGAAGAAGGAAACCAGGCCGTCCAGCTTTTCAACCATCTCGACGGCTTTTTCCGCAGTGTCAAAATCCAACGCAACAATCAGGCGGTTCTCTATGTTTTCAGGCATCGTTTTATCTTATCGGGAAACGGTCAAATTTCATATTGCAGCGATGAAAACTCCTCCCCGCAGCAGCAGCGGCGATTTTGCCGCCTAGCGGGATTGCTGAATGTAAACCTCGCCAGTATTCAGGCGGGGCTTTTCATTGAAGCTGCCGAGGGTCAGCCCTTCGCCGGAAGCGATGTATTCCTTCATTTTGGCCGACATTCTTTTGCAGACATCGGGATACCGGTCCGCCACATCCGTCAATTCCTGCGGGTCGTTTTCAAGGTTATAGAGCTGGGGTTTGTAAACCTCGGGCGTTGCTCCCGGACTGAGGCTGAACCGATGCTGCTTGGCTTCCGGCTTCCAGATTTCGGAGTAGCTCCATTCCCGGTCGCGCGCGCAACCAACCCATCCATAGGTTTGGACGACGTAGTCGCGAATGCTGCGGGTTTCGCCCGTGACCAGGGGCCAGAGGTTCGTGCCGGTCACCCGCGCAGGAGGCTTTAATCCCAGCCGGCCCAGCAAGGTGGGCATCAGGTCGGGAATCTGCACAAACCCGGAGACCTTCTTGCCGGCAGACTGGCCGCCCGGCATCCGAATCATCATGGGAATGTGGGTCACCTGGCCACGCATCTTGTTGGGGCCTTTCAGAAACTGTCCATGTTCTCCCAGCATGGCGCCGTGGTCCGACATGAAAACGATGACGGAGTTTTCGAGCAGCCCATACTGCTTGATGGTGTCCAGCAGCTCGCCGATCCAGTAATCCACGCAGCTGACTTCGCCGGCGTAGTTGGCTCGGAACCGCTTCTTGATTTCGTCGGAGAGCTTGACGGTGGCGTAGGGTGGTTCGATAAAACTGGGCGTGTAGGGGCCGCGCCAGTACTTTTGCAGAAAGCGCTCGGGCGGGTCCCAGGGCTCGTGGGAATCGAACATTTCAATATGCAGATAGAAGGGACGCTGGTTGAAATTGGATTTCAGCCAGCGGATGCCGGTCCGGCTGACAATCTCCGCGAGCGATTCCCCATCCTGCTTCCACAGATTGCGATTGGCTTTGTACTGGCTCAGGAAGCCGCTGAGTCCCGGGAAGCGGGCCAGATATTCCGGCGAAGCCATATCGGTGACGTCGGGGGTGCGATGGGGCGCGGTGCCGTAATAGTCAAATTCCTGGCCGCGAACCCACTGGTAAGTGTGAAAACCTCGATGGAAGTTCTTCCCCGGCCTCATCTGGTGAGGAAGATCGCTGATCAGCGTGGTGATATAACCCGCCTCGTGCAGCGTTTCGCTCAGCGTTTGATCTTCATTGTAGAGCTGATGCCAGCCGGGCAGTTGCACCGGCTCATGCTGCCGGAAGTAGTAGCAGGGAATCACCCGCCGGCCGGTGTAAAGCGTGCGGCGAATGACGATGGTGGGCATTCCTTCCGGATAGGCGTCTTCAAAGACGAGACACTCTTTTGAAAACTGATCGAGGTTGGGAGTCTCAAGATTCTCCAGCCACTTCTTGCCGTAGCAACTCAGGTTGTCGTGACGGAACGTATCGCTGACGATGACAATCAGATTGAGATTGTTGCCCTGTTGCTTGGGCGGGCGCTGCCAGATGGACCCGCATTCCTCGCAGGGCTCCGGAGATTTTGTTTGAGCTTCAGCGGAGGTGCCTCCAATGCCCGCTGCAGCAGCCACGGCGGCGGTCTTCAAAAAGTTCCTTCGGGAAGAGTTGTTCCGGCTCATCGTGTTCCTCCTCGAGTCATCTTTGGGCGCCCTCTCCCGGGCCGCGGCGAAGTCTCACGACCGGTAGGAAGCGTTGATGCGAATGTAATCGTGGGTAAAATCACAAGTCCAGACCCAGGCACGGCCTTTGCCTTGATGGAGGTCAATCCGCAGGATGTGCTCTTTGCCATCCAGCTCTTTCCTGGCCGCGGATTCCTTAAAGCGAGCTTCCATTCCCCTGCGGCACAGGTACAAATCGTTGACGCGGATATCGATCTTGCCGGGATCGATCCGGGCGCCGGAATAACCTGCGGCACACAGGATGCGGCCCCAGTTGGGATCGCTTCCGGCAAGCGCCGTCTTCACCAATGGCGAGTTGGCGATGGCGCGCGCCACAAGGTCGGCGTCGGCCGCATTGCGGGCCCCCGTGACTTCAATCCTGGAAACTTTGGTCGCCCCCTCGCCGTCCTTCACAATCATTTTGGCCAGCGCCTGGCAGAGGCCGGTCAGCGCGGCTTGGAAGCTCCGGCCCGCCGGGGTTCCGGGACGGACGCTCACTTGCGATAACCCGCTTGCCAGCGCCACAACGGTGTCATTGGTTGAGGTATCTCCATCCACGGTAATGCGATTGAACGATTCGTCCACGGCCGCCCGGAGCATTTTCTGCAGGCTGCGGGGATCAACGGCAGCGTCGGTGGTGATAAAGGACAACATCGTTGCCATATGAGGATGGATCATGCCGGCGCCTTTCGCAACGCCTGCAATCGAGACGCGCTTGCCGCGGAATTGAGTCTCATAGACGACGGATTTTGGAAAGGTGTCGGTCGTCATGATCGCGCGGGCCAGTTCCAGTCCGTTTTCAGGGGAGAGATTCTTTTCGAGAGCGGGAAGCTTTCTGCGAATCAAATCCAGTTTCAGCGGCGTTCCGATCACGCCGGTGGAAGCGACCAGGACTTCCTGGGGGCTCAATCCAAGGCGCTTGGCAACGGCCTTCGCTGTTTGCTCCGCCACCTTCATCCCGGCAGGACCCGTACAGGCATTGGCGTTTCCGGCGTTCGCGATGATGGCGCGCGCCCGGCCGCGGCTTTGCTTCAGGTTCTGCCGTGAGACGATGACCGGCGCCGCTGCTGCGCGGTTGGAAGTGAATACGGCGGCCGCAGACGTTTGCGGCGCTTCGGAAACCAGCAGAGCCAGATCCAGCGCGCCCGCGGACTTCTTAATTCCCGCGGCGACAGCCGCCGCCCGAAAGCCTTTGGGCGTTCCCAGGCTTCCTTCCGTTGTGTTCCAACCTGGCATCGTAGTCGTCGGCTCCCTGCTTTGAAAATTTCGAGTGGCCTAGTCTAACAGAAACCGGGTTCGGAGCCGAGAGCTCATTTTGGCAGGACGGCGGGCAACGCTCACCGGCGCTTTTTCTTGCCGCTCGGTGTTTCGACAGGCTTCAATTCGAGCACTCCGGGCTGAGGCTTTAATTTCGGCGGGGGGCCTGCAACCTTGATGGTTCGAAGGCTTGATTCACAAGCGTTAAGGTAGAGCGACGTATCAAACGGTCCGGTCAGGCAATTTGCCTCCACAATGTGGTCGCGCGAAATGATGTGAGCGGTCACCATCATTGCAGTGCCACGGCTCTGCCAGATCATCGCGGCGTCCCGGCCCTGGATTTTGGTGCGTTCAAAACGGTAATCGGCAATGTGCTGATAAGTCCCCTTGGTCTGCCATTGCGCCAGAATCTGGGGTGAAAATTCATCGGTGTGCCCGGGGTTCGCTTGCGAGGTTATGGTTAACGACGCCCCGTTCCCCAAAAGTCTGGACCGATAGATTTTGACGCCGCCCGGAAAGTCGTCGACCTTCCCGTAGAGACCTGCAGCGACCTGCATCTTAATGCCTAAATCAGTATTTTGATAAGGAAGGAGCTTCAGCGCCTTGTCGGCCCGGTAGCCTTGATAATAGGGATACCATTTGACCAGAACGTACTCGCCGGCCAGCGCGCCCCCGCCGATGATCAGGATGGCGAGCGCCCATTTCATCTGGGTAGGCATTTTCCACTTCATTCGGCCATCTTAGCCTGACTTCCGGTGCGCGCGCAATGTGGTCATTCGACCATGATGAAGAATGCATCCCGGCGCCTTGAATAATTGAGCAGGGACAAATGCCGAACAAGCCGGGCGAGGCCACTTTCGCGGACTCTGGTAAAGGCTGATCCGAAGCACGGCCTTGCCGCTCGCGTGCACCCCTGCAGCCTGCCTCTCAACCATTCACCGCGCGCATCGCCCTTTCGGGATAGCGTTCGCCCGCGGCAACGCCTTTGGGTGCCACCTCATCAAGGCGCGCCAGGTCGTCTGAACTGAGGGTCACATCCAACGCGCCGACATTTTCTTCCAGGTGCGATTTCCGGCTGCTGCCCGGGATGGGAACCATATCTTCACCCTGGGCCAGAACCCAGGCCAGCGCCAATTGTGCAGGCTGGCATCCCTTTTCCCGCGACATTTCCTCCACGCGGCGCACCAGGTCCAGATTGCGCTGGAAATTTTCTCCCTGGAAGCGCGGGTTATCGCGCCGCCAGTCATCCGGGGACAGATCCTCAACGTTTTTAATCCGTCCGGTCAGGAAACCGCGGCCGAGGGGACTGTAGGGGATAAACGTGATCCCGAGTTCCCGGCACGTCGCGATGAGTTCGTCTTCGGGGTCGCGGCTCCATAACGAATATTCCGTTTGGAGAGCGCTGATCGGATGGGTTTTCTGTGCCCGCCGGAGGGTGGCTGGGGCGGCTTCAGAAAGCCCCAGGTAGCGGACTTTGCCTTCTTCCACCAGCCGGGACATGGCGCCCACGGTTTCCTCAATCGGTACCCCGCGGTCGACCCGGTGCTGGTAATACAGATCAATTGTGTCAATCTGGAGACGCCGCAGACTTGCCTCGCAGGCCTTGCGGACGTATTCAGGCCTTCCGTTGGGAGCGAGAAAATTGCCCTGTTCGTCCCGCACGTTGCCGAACTTCGTGGCAAGAACCACCGGAGAGCGCCGGCCCTGGATAGCTTTGCCGACCAGTTCCTCATTCTTGCCCATGCCGTAAATGTCCGCCGTATCAAGAAAATTGATGCCGAGATTCAAGGCGTGATGAATGACTTCAATCGATTCCTGATCGTCGCGGGGGCCGTAGAAATCGGACATGCCCATACACCCCAACCCCATCGCCGAAACAGACAATGAACTCTTGCCGAGCTTTCGTAATTGCATGATAATGTCGCCTCCTGGGGTTATGATGTGCTCACGGGATTAAGCGTTTAGCTTAGCACCTGAGAATGAACCGGCTCAAGTCTTCCGGGAGCTTCGAAAAAGCCGCGGCCCCGCAGCAGCGATGGGCAAGCCGCCCCGGTCAATTCGTCATGCGGCTGAGGAATCGTCCTGGATTCGACCCTTGCTCTGCGAGCGTTCGCAGCCAGCCTCAGTGAAAGGAGCGTAGATTGGGCAACTCTCCAAAACCTCCCGGCCCTTCCGGCGGCCCCAGCCCCAAGCACATGCTCGGCACGGCGCTGATCCTCTTGGGCCTGATTATCGGCTCCGCGATTATCATGATTTGGATCGGGCTGCGCTTTCTCGCCAGCAGCGTCCACGGGCAAAGCAGGCACGAACCGGGGGTCAAGCGCGAGGTTACGGTCAACCCTCCCGCCGGCTCTTTGCGAGGGAAAGAAGACGTGAACCCGGAGCACTTGGGGCTGCCCCTTTATCCGGGGGCGGTGCAAGCAAAACCCTCGGGTTCTGCCGTCGTCAACCTGGACCTTCCGGACGCTCGAGCGCTGAGAGTGTGGGCGGCGAAATTTGAAACGCCGGACTCGGTCCAGCAGGTTTCTGAATTTTATAACCAGCATCTGGCCGGGAAGGTGACGCGTTACCAGGCCCGAAAGGCCCAGGGAAAAACTGTCTTTGAGATTAAGCACGGCGGCCAGGACCGAATCGTCGCGATTGAAAGGCAGGGCGGTAAGACGTTGATTCAACTGGCCCGGGTTTTGCACGGCGCCCGACAATCCGACTGAAGAGGCGCTTTCCGCCAAGGTTTTTGACGCGAACAAGCTCCTGTTTGCAGGCCTCGATTCCGAATTGCTTCCTTCCAGAAATCCCGCCTGAACTCTAAGCAAGACGTGCCACCATGCCGATATAGCTTCGATAGTCAGGGAGAACGCGCCGGCGGGTCGCCAGGAACCCCTGCGACGCCGGTTCTCGGAGCTGAGAAGCCACTTACAGTCAGTGCGCCCGGTTTTGAGTGCCAGGGTGTACCCAGTGGGGGCATACAGATGCGCGAGGCGCACGAGGTTTTTGAAAAGCTGGGGCCGAAGGCCCGCCTGCAACTTCAACTATCCCAGTTGGAGTCACCCCGTCGAGACAGCTGGCTTCTGATGGTTTTTGCCGGCGCGGTTCTGGTGCTGGGCGCTCTCTCGCTCCTGACTCCTGGAAGTTTCTGGCATACCAACGAACTGGAAATAAGGATTTCTCCCCAGGTTTTATTTCTTGTCATGATGGCTTTTTTTGTGGCGGTGTTTTTCTTCACGCGCCGGGAGAAGGAGCTGCAGCGTTTGCGGCTGGCCAATCTTCAGCAGACCCTCGAAGCGCAGTCTCAACAGGCGGTCAGTCTTTTGGACGGGTTAACCAAAGTGTTTAACCGCAACATTCTGGGCGAGCTTTTACAGGGAGAGGTGGCCAGGGCGGAAAGAAATAAACGCCCGCTGGCTTTGTTGATGTGCGACATTGACAATTTTAAGCAGTTCAATGACCGTCGGGGCCATCTGATGGGTGATCACGTGCTTGCACAAGTTGCGGGTATTCTCAAATCCTGTGTCCGCGGATCCGATTATGTGGTTCGCTATGGCGGTGACGAATTTCTCATCATTCTTCCTGACACTCTCGAAGAGGGCGCGGAGACGGTTTGCCGGCGCATCAGGCAAAAAGTGGGCGAATGGGCTCGTTTTAACGACACCGCGGGAGTGCCCGTTTCCCTCAGCCTCGGGCTCTTTCACCATGTCGCAGGCAACACTGCGGAAATGGACTTGGCCGAAGCTGACCGCCGCATGTACCAGGACAAGCAAGACCGGGATCACGCCATCGCGGCAGCTTTGTCAGGTCGTAAAGGCTGAGTCCCGGTCAACGGATTTTTTGCGCCTGGAACGCTGCTCGAGGCTTTGCCGCAGGGCTTACTTCGAACCCACCCGCTCGACGCCGAAATCCCAGACATTGATGTTGAGTTTTTCCCCCACCAGCTCCCCCAGTGCGTATTCGCCGGGGGCGAGAGGCTGGGCGGGTTTCAGTTCAAACAGGCCGGCGGCAAGCCGGGTTCGGCGCAGCGGCAAATCTTTTCTCACTTCGCCCGACTTCCCGAGGCCGATCCCGGACCGGAGTCTTTCAATGATTCTGAAATCTTTCTTCTTCTCGAGGGGAAGCAGGACGGCTGTGGAGGCCCACGTGTCGGAGTCCTGGACAAAGAAGCGGGGCTGCGGATCATAAATCCGGACGGCCGCGTGCGCTCCGGGCAGCACGACCAGGGTCTCTTTTTTCAGCAGCGGCGCCGGCATCAGGATTGCCACGGCATCGCGTTTCTTGTCCGACCCCTCCCGGGCGGTCGATTGAACCAGGTGAATGACGCGGGAGCCGTCAAAGGCGTAGACGCCCGGCGCGATGGGTAGCCGAAAGCCTTTCTGGATTTCGTAGCCGTTGTTTTGCGGAACCTTAAACTTTTCGGTTACGATTTTCCGGGCCTGTTCGACCTGTTTTTGTTGTTCGATTTCTTGATCAGCCTGGGCGCGTTTCGTGGCTGCAAAGTCCACCAGAGACTTGGGGATTTCCTCCCAGTCAGACCGTTCCACGCTGTAATACCGAACACGATCGCCTTGAATCTCATAGCTCTTCACCAGCTGGTAGGTTCCATCCTTGAGGTAAAGCTTGATGGCGGCCCACGCCGGCAGGGAGCCGGCAACCAGCGCCGTGAGAAACAGGAAAGCGGCTATCCGCAAAATTTTGCCCTTCATGACGGCCTCGCTCTACTCTTAGATGTTATCCCTTGGGGTTCGGTGGTATCAACATCGCTTGCGGTTGGGTCCGAACCCGGATTTCAGGCCGGCGCGGATGATGCGGGAAAAGGGTTCGTCGCCCCGCCGCAGAAAGGGGTTGCGTTGGATCATCGCCGGGAGCACAATAATAAGGTAAGAGTGCGGGTTAGTGTGAGCGCATCCCAGTGTGCGAAGGCTTCGGGCGGACCTCACAAAAAGACAAGAAAGCGCTCGATCTTTCGGTACGGAGCCCCGGTAAACAACCTTGCAAATAGCGTCAGAAATCTTTCCGACATGCTCTCTGCCTGACGATAAGTTTCACGACCATTGCGGCGTGTTTGCGGTCTTCGGCCATCCGGAAGCCGCCAAGCTGACCTATCTGGGCCTTTATGCCCTCCAGCATCGCGGCCAGGAGAGCACCGGCATGGTGACCGCCGACGGCCAACGCCTGCGCAGCCACAAAGCCATGGGGCACGTGGCGGAAGTTTTTACCGAAGAAGTTTTGCGGCGCCTCTCCGGCCATGCCGCGATCGGCCACACGCGCTATTCCACCGCCGGCGACACGAACGTCAAGAACGCCCAGCCGCTCAGCGTCAGTTGCCAGAAGGGCCGGGTGGCGCTGGCGCATAACGGAAACCTGATCAACGCGGCGGAGATTCGACGCGAACTCGAAGCTCGCGGAGACATTTTCCAAACCACCAGTGATACGGAAGTCATTCTGCACTACTTTGCCCGCTCCAAGCACAGCGGCATTCCCGAATCGATCGCCGACGCCCTGGACCGCGTCTCGGGCGCCTACTCGCTGGTGATGCTTTTTAATGACAGTGTTTACGCCATTCGCGACCCGCGCGGCTTTCGTCCCCTGAGTTTAGGCCGGTTGAACGGCGCCTTCGTGGTGGCGTCGGAAACCTGCGCCTTCGACATGATCAATGCTACTTTTGTGCGCGACGTTGAGCCCGGCGAGATGGTGATCCTGGATCAACAGGGGATGACGTCTCTTCGTTTTGCGCCTCCAGCCAGGCAGTCGCAGTGCATTTTCGAGCACGTCTACTTTTCCCGTCCGGACAGTGACGTTTTTGGCCGTTCCGTGCAACGGAGCCGCGAGGAGCTTGGGCGGCGCCTGGCGCTTGAGCATCCTGTGGAAGCGGATCTGGTGGTTCCCGTGCCGGACTCCGGGGTTGCGGCGGCCATTGGCTATTCCGAAGAATCGGGCATCCCGGTGAAATTCGGTCTCATTCGCAACCATTACATCGGGCGCACCTTCATCGAGCCCACGCAGGCCATCCGGGATTTCGGCGTGAAGCTCAAGCTGAACCCGGTGCGCAGCTTGCTGGCCGGCAAGCGCGTCGTCCTGGTGGATGACTCTGTGATCCGGGGAACCACCAGCCGGAAGATTGTGCGATTGGTCCGCGAGGCCGGAGCCCTCGAAGTTCATATGCGCATTAGCTGTCCCCCGACGGTGTCCCCTTGCTATTATGGAATTGACACGCCCACCAAGAAAGAGTTGATCGCCTCCAGCCATAGCGTCGAGGAGATCCGCGCCTATGTGGGAGCGGATACGCTTGGGTATCTCTCCCTGGAAGGAATGCGGGAGGCGGTTGGCGATAAGGACGGGCGGTTCTGCCTGGCCTGTTACACGGCCAACTACCCGACCGTCGTTCAGGAGCCGCTGATTACTTTGCGGAACCGGGAATCCTATGGAATCTTCTGACCTGCTGACAAAAGACACCGAGACCCCGCAGGTTCCCGGTGTGCCGCCTTTGCCTCCGCCGCGTCCCTCCCGCCACGAGGGCCTGTGGGAAACCATTCGCTCTCTGCTCATCGTTTTGATCGGAGTCTTTTGCATCCGGACGTTCGTCGCCGAAGCGACCGTCATTCCTACCGGGTCGATGGAAAACACCATTTTGATCGGAGACCATGTTTTTTTAAACAAGGCCCTCTACGGGCCGCGGCTTCCTTATACGGACTTGCGGTTTCCGAGCCTGAAATCCATCCATCGCCGGGACATCGTGGCTTTCCGTTATCCGGTCAATCCCTCGGTGATGTTTGTCAAGCGGGTTATCGGAGTGGGCGGCGACCGGATCCGAATCGTCGACAAGAAGGTTTATGTCAACGGCAAACGGCTGAAGGAGCCGTACGCCCATTTTGACTCGCCCAATATTTTTCCCCTGCGGGACAACTTTCCACCTTCCGTCAGGGAGATCAGCATGTTGCCGGCCTCGTGGGGACTGAATCCCACCTGGGCGCGGGAAATGCCTCACGATATTCGCAACGGCAGTCTCTTCGTCCCGGAAGGGTACCTGTTTGTGTTGGGTGACAACCGGGATGATTCACTCGACAGCCGGTTTTGGGGATTTGTCCCCGTCAAGAACGTTGTGGGCGAACCGCTTTTTGTTTACTGGTCCTATAAGGCTCCTACGCACGACTGGATTGACGATCGTTTGTCCGACCGGCTGAAGTTTGACGCGTCCATCCTTTGGAATTTTGTCGACAAAACACGCTGGTCCAGAATGGGTAAGAGCTTCTGACCGATCCCATGCCTCGGTCCTTGGATTGAGTTCTTCGGCAAGGCCTCCGGTTATCTTATGCGCTATCGAGATGCAGGTGTCGACATCAGTGCGGCGAACCGCGCGAAGTCTGAAATCAAAGATCTGGTGAGCCAGACCTTCAACCCTCGCGTGCTGAGGGGCTTTGGCGCTTTTGGCGGGTTCTTTTCTCTCGACCGCCTTCCCAGCGATGCCGTTCTGGTTTCCAGCATGGACGGCGTGGGCACCAAACTGAAAATCGCCTTTTCCGCCAATCGCCACGCAAGCGTTGCGGCGGACCTGGTGTATCACTCGGTCAACGACATCGCCGTCCACGGCGCGCAACCGCTCTTCTTTCTGGATTATCTCGCCACCGGAAAAGTGCGCTCCAGGGTTCTGACCCAGATCGTGCAAGGTTTGTCGAAAGCCTGCCGCGAGGTCGACTGTGCGCTGATCGGCGGTGAGACGGCCCAAATGCCGGGCTTCTACGCTCCCAACGAATATGATCTTGCCGGCTGCATTGTCGGGTGGGTTCGGAAGGGAGAGATTCTGGACGGCCGGCGCATTCGCCCGGGCGATACCATTCTGGGGCTGCCCTCGCTGGGATTGCACACCAATGGCTATTCGCTGGCTCGCAAGGCCTTGCTGGAGCAGGCGGGCCTGGCGCTTTCGCGCCCTGTTCCGGAACTTGGCCGCCCCCTCGTGGATGCGCTGCTGGCTCCGCACCGTTGCTACCTGCCGGTGGTTCAGCCCTTGACTCAAAAAGGTTTGATCAGCGGACTGGTTCATGTCACGGGTGGCGGCATTACGGACAATACACCGCGGATTCTTCCCAAATCCTGCTCGGCGGAAATCTCGCTGGGATCGTGGCCGGTGCCCCCGCTGTTCGACCTGATTGCCCGGTTCGGACGGGTTCGGCAGCAGGAAATGCTGCACACGTTTAACATGGGGCTGGGGATGCTCGTCATTGTGCCCGCCCGCAACCTGGAAAAGGTCGCGTCGGCGCTTAAGAGGAAAAGAGAGAAGTTTTGGGTCGTCGGACGCATTACCCGCGGCAAGCAGGAGGTCCGCTACGTTCAAGACTGTTAGGAGGTTCCCCAAAAACCTCCGGAGCAACGTCCTCCTGCGCACAGCAAAAAGCACCGGCTGTGTTTCCTTGTGAACCGGTAAGGCCATGAAGAACTTGGGAATTTTACTTTCCGGCCGCGGATCGAATTTCGCGGCTATTGCGCACAACGTTGCCGCGGGAAAGATCTCCGCGAAAATCGCCCTGGTGGTCAGCAACCGGGAAAACGCGCCCGGCCTTACTCTGGCTCGTGAGATGGGTCTGAAGACGTGTTTTATCCCTTCCGAGGGTAAGGAGCGAGAAGCCTACGACCGGGAAGTGGTGGCGGCGCTCAACCAGTGCCAGGTGGATTTCATTTGCCTTGCAGGCTTTATGCGGGTGCTCAGCCCGTACTTCATTCGGGCTTTCCCCGGCCGCATCCTGAATATTCATCCCGCCCTTCTGCCGTCTTTTCCAGGCCTCGACGCTCAAAAACAGGCGCTCGATTATGGTGTAAAATTCTCGGGCTGTACGGTCCACCTGGTGGATGAAGGCGTGGATACCGGCCCCATCGTGCGCCAGGCCGTCGTACCCGTTCTCGACCATGACACGGTGGAGACGCTCTCAGCGCGTATCCTGCAAGAGGAGCACCGAATCTATTCGGAAGCGATTGGCTTGCTCTTGGAAAACAAGGTTCGCATTGAGGGTCGGCGCGTCGTCCCAAACAATTGAGATCCCGGCATCCGGGTTCAGGGCTTATCCCCAGAGAGTTATGATGATGACCGTTGATGAACAACTTGCCTATCTGACCAAGGGCGCGGAGGAGACGATCCGCGCGCAAGACCTGCGCTCGAAGCTCGAACGCGCTGCCAAGACCGGCAAGCCGCTGCGGGTCAAGGCGGGTTTCGATCCCACCGCTCCGGACATTCATCTGGGCCACACTGTGCTCATCCGCAAGCTCAAGCACTTTCAGGATCTCGGGCACACGGTCATCTTTCTGATCGGCGATTTCACCGGCCTGATCGGCGACCCCTCGGGCCGCAACGTGACGCGCCCGCCCATGACGCCGGACGAAGTTGCCGCCAACGCCGAGACCTACAAGAAACAGGTCTTCAAAATCCTCGATCCGGAAAAAACCGTCGTTGACTTCAATAGCCGTTGGCTCAGCAAGCTCACCGGCAGCGACTGGATCACGCTCTGCTCAAAGTACACGGTGGCGCGGATGCTCGAGCGCGACGATTTCTCAAAACGCATGAAGGAGCAGCGTCCGATCTCGATCCACGAACTGCTCTATCCGCTGGCCCAGGGCTACGACTCCGTGGCGCTTGAGGCTGACCTCGAACTGGGTGGGACCGACCAGAAATTCAACCTCCTGGTGGGGCGCACGCTCCAGCAGGAATACGGGCAGCAGCCGCAGGTCATCATGATGATGCCGATCCTCGAAGGGCTTGACGGCGTGCAGAAGATGTCCAAGTCGCTGGGCAATTACGTGGGCATCAACGAGCCGCCCGCGGAAATGTTCGGCAAGCTGATGTCGATTTCCGACGACCTGATGTGGCGCTACTACCTGCTGCTGACCGACCTCGCGCCGAAGGAAGTTGAGGATCGGCAAGAAGGCGTGGAGCGCGGCAAGCAGCATCCGCTGGACGCCAAGAAGTCGCTGGCCGTTCGCATCATCACGGATTTCCACGGTCCTGATGCGGCCGCGCAGGCGCAGCGCGACTGGGAAATCCAGTTCCAGCAGAAGTCTGTTCCTGATGTGGTTCACGCTTACGCGCCCTATCCCGTGCCCCAACCGAAGGAACTGTTCCGAATCCTTGCGGACCTTCGTGTCTTTCCGTCCAATTCCGAGGCCCAACGGAAAATGAAAGGCGGTGCCGTTCAGGTCGATGCTGGTGCGCCAGGCGCGGTGCAGTGGAGGCGGATCGAGGATCCCAGGGCCTTAGTGCGTTTGAACTTTGACGGACAAGAATGCCATCTCTGGATTGGCGATGTGCACATTCAGAGGCAAGTGGTCACCTTCAAGGCGGGGCGCAAGATGTTCACGGTCGCGTTCAGGTAAGAGGGGGTGTGTTCTCGCACCACTGGTCTGGCTAGTCTTTGGGTGGTGGGATATGGAGGTTGATCACCAGCCGCAGGCGCGTATCCCAGGAACTGACTTTCCGCGCTTCCGATGATTTCCCCTTATAGGTGGCGCGGAACTGGTAATCGTGGGTAGGCTTCAGCCCGCTAAAAACATAACGGCCGCCGGCTCCCGCATAGATCCCTGACTTTGTCCCGGTCGTCAGGTCGGTCATATTCACCGTAGCGCCGGCAATCCCGTTCTCGGAGGAATTGAGGACCTGGCCGCGGACCGTCTTCGTGGTGGGCGGCTTCTTTTTCCGCGCCATCAGCGGCGGGCCCGCGATGAACGTTAAAACAGCAAGAGCCACAACCAACGCGCCGAGACGGGCCGCGCGGTGCAGGATGGTTGGGCGTTTCCAGAAAAGGAAGTCACCCACAGAGGTTTGCAACCGGTCCTCCTGGTCACCAGGACTCGTCGTCATCGGTTCCTTTACCACCCCCTAAAACGTCGAGTTCCACCGGGTTCGTGCTCACGACTTCAAGTTCCGCGCCGCACTCCGGACAGTCGACGGTTTGCCCTTCCTCGAGCTCTTCCTCTTCGATGTCGATGGCGGCATCGCATTCGGGACAGGTCGGCATCGTTAACCCCCGCCGTCAAGATTTAAACCCAACAACAAGAAGTCTATTTCATTTCTGCGGGCCGTGTCCAGTCTGCAGAAAGCGCCCCGAGCGCCGCCGGCCGGTCCGGGAGCCGAGGCGGCGATCGAAGGCGGGAGCCTGAATTCCGGGAGGCCGGCTGGCGGATGGGTAAATCTTACCCGATGTGCAGAATTGACGCACAATTGGTGATTCGGCGTCAAGGCACGATTGTAAGCTATTGATAATAAGCAGCTTGTAATTCCTTGAAAAACAGGGGCAAAATCCCATTTGTCTCAAAATGGGGCTGACCTTGCGTTGTAGCCTCGTTGGCTAGCTGTGGGGCTTCAGGAGGACCTTTCCCGGCCGCAGGCGCGTGGGGATGGCCCCGTGGCGGGCGGCGACCCTGCCTTGCCGGCTGAGCGCGCGCGCGCCAGAAGCGGAAGACACCCTGCAGCGGTTACTCTGCGCCGGCTCGGGCCCGCTGGATGAGCTGGTCGATGCCTCGATCGGAAATGCCCTGGCTTTTCAATTGGGCGCGCAGGTCCTCTTCCGTCATTTCCTCATTGGTGGGCGTGAAGCTGCTGCCGGGGAGTGACGCGCCGAGCCCGCTGATCTTAAATCTATCCGGATTCTTTCCGACGAGTCTGATGCTGAACTGTGCCATGGCTTTCTCCTGGTGATTGTATTGGGCCCGCCGCGCGACGCCTGGGGCGTTCACGCTTGGTTTGGTTGAGAACGAAGACGCCCCATCAGCGCGCTTCCCTGAACCGCGGGGGGCGCCTCCATGAGTTTTTCTGCAATGTGGCGACGACCACCTTCGCACAACCTAACCTACCCGTATACACTGCGCGCCGGTCCAATGCAAGGAACTAAAGGGCCATTGAAAAAGCTAGTATTAATGAATTGAGAATTGTTTATTTGTACCCCGCCGAGGCGGCGCGGACCTTTTGATCCGCGGGTTTGGGTCGCATTCGACTGGCGGGCGCAGAGGCGCCCCGGTGGTTCCGCGGTTTACCAACGGCGTAGCGCCGTCCTCCCTCGTGTCATTCCGAGTGAAACGAGGAATCTGCTTTTGCTGTAGCGGCGGTGTCCCCACCGCCGGCCTTTGTGTCCCCCGAACGTAGCGCCGGCCTCCGGCCGGCCTCCGGGGGCACCCTGCGCCCCATGTGTCATTCCGAGTCCGTTCGCCCCACGTGTCATTCCGAGTCCGTTCGCCCTTCCGCTTGCGAACGGCCCTGAGCCAGGCGA
>CAYWMN010000054.1:0-11423 GCA_964459065.1 uncultured Acidobacteriota bacterium
CGCAACTACGCCAGCAGCCGTGCCACCGTAAACAATCACGTCCGCTGCGGCCGGGTCCGCCAGTCCAAGCGATGATCCCAGCAGCATTCCGCCGGCCCCTGCCGCGGAATTCTTCAGAAAACGTCGTCGATCCATAGATAGAACTCTCCTCCGTCCAAGCCACCGAGGGCGCTAGAAGCCCCAAAGACCCTGGCCCTCGGCCCCCTGCCTGTACTGAGAACTCCGGTATCAATAGGCGACGCGAGGGCGGCCCCAAAGCCGCCCTCCGTCCCTCGTGCAGCAAAATGGACTAGAGGCCCATCGGCCGCCGCACGGCAGTTCGCAGAACCACGGGACCGATCAGCCCGGACTCGATCAGCGGTGAATCCTTTTCAAAGTGCTTCCAGGTGGCAAAGGTGATCCGGCCTCCGGGAGGTTTCGGCTTCCCCTCCCGGTACCACTCGGGCAGGCTCTTGATCGGCCCACCAAAGATTCCGCCTGAATCCGAATATTCGTTCTCAGGTGGCAAATGCTCGTCGCCGATCAGGCGGTTCGGCCACAGGTTGGTCACCAGAACCTCCAGATTGTTTTCCCCGGGGTGAATCGCCTCGGTCACATCCACCCGGAAAGGAGGTTTCCACAGGACCCCCAGGTTCCGGCCGTTCACCCGGACTTCCGCAAACACCTCCACGCGCCCCAGGTCCAGGTACAGACGCCTCCCGGCTCCCGTCGCTCCGCTATCCACATGGAAACGGTTCGTATAAGTGGCCGTGCCGGAGAAATACCGCACCCCCTCTTCCGAATGCTGGTGCAGCGAAATCAGCTCCGGCAGAGTCACCTCCGGTGGCGCTCCCAGGTGGGGAGGAAAGCTGACCCGCCACGGGCCTTTGACGTCCCGCGGCCCTTCGAGCCCCGCAATCGAAAGCGTAACACTCCCACCCGTATGGTGGTGCAGCCTGTAACGGCCGTTCTGCCAGATGATGAGTTCCGGCGCCCCGTTGCCGATCAGTTCCAGCGCCGGAGGCGCTTCAGGCTTGGGCGCTCCGGCCTTCGCCAGTTGCGCGATGCGCTCCCCGCCAAGCGGCTCTGTGAACAGCTCGGGCTTATCCATCTCGCCGTGGAAATACGCTGCGCCGTCCCGCTGGAACGCCTCACCCAGGCCCGGATGAACCGTATTGCCCGATCCCTTGCCCTGCTCAACCAGCTTGCCGTTCACGTAGAGCGATGGTTCCCCTGACCGGTACACAACCGCCAGGTGGGTCCAGCCGGAAAGCCTCTGGCCCGAAGCCAGCACCGGCCGAGGCTTGCCTTTGGTCCTTTCAAAAACCAGCACGCCGTCGCGGCCCGCCGCCAATCCGCACGCCGACTGCCCCGTCCCGTAAATCTTGTTGCCCGCCGGCGGATAGATCACATAGCTATGAGCATTGAAGCCTCGCTTCAGCACGCTCGCAACGTCGCGCGGCGGCAGCGCCAGATCGTCTCCCGGATTCACCCAGACGCTGATCGTGAAATTGTTCCTCACGCCGCGATACCGGCCGGGCTTGAGCGCCGCGAAAGGCTCTACCGCCGCAAGCGTCTTGCCGTCTTTGCTGATCGCCTTGAGACGATGCCCTTCCGCCGGCGAACGGAACACGACAAAAACCGATCCGGCCGGTCCCAGCCGCACCGGCAACCGTACGCCGCCCTCCACCAGGTCATAAACCTCGGCAAAGGTGATTTCTCCGTTTTCGGGGTTCCAGAATTCCGGCCGCTTGTTTTCCACGCGGAAGGTGCACACCAGTTCTTCCGCCTGCCGGCGGCGGTTGGCGATAAAGTAGATGTCCGCGTCGTCCGTCCGACGGTGGATAAAGTTGATCGGCGCGTCGCCCGAGCGGGAAGTAAATTCAAAGTCCGGCTTGATCTTCAGCTTGTCCAGCACGGATGCCATGGGTTCGCCCCAGAACACCCGCCCCTGGCCAAAACGCCGTTCCGTCTTCGTCGTTCCGTCAAGGTCGCCCCAGACCTCATCCGCAATGCGCCGCAGTTCCGCATCGCTTTCCGGATAGGCCGTAAGGCCGGGCGTATGCGCAGGCTTGGGACCCACCACCACAACGCCCCCGTTCACCAGGTCGCGAATCTTCCGCGCCAGTTCCAGAGTGAGAGCCCGGTATTCCGGAAGAACCAAAACGCGATAACTCATCCCGTCAGGCAGCACAATCTTCCCGCCCTCGGCCCGCATGCGGTTCAGAATGCCTTCCGCGTTTGTCACGTCGTAGTAGGTGCCGAGCGGCGGAGTGGGGCTCAATTGGTCCGGCCAGACAGGCGTATCAACGGGAACCTGCGCTCCCTGGTAATAAACAAGGTCCGCCACCACCAGCCCCTCGCGCAGCATATGCTGGCAGCGTCGCACGTAGTTCAACCACGCGGATTCCCGCACAAACCAGGTATTGGTCCGGCTGTGCATCCATCCCCACGGCCCCATGGTCATTCCCGGCTTGGCGGTCGGGTGGGGCTGCATGGCGTAGACGTGGAAAACGAACTCATTGAGCCCCTGCGTATACATCCAGTCCCCTTGCGCCTTCAGCGCGTACGGGTATTCCAGCCATTTCGCATACGGCGGAGCGCCCGTATAAGACTCGGCGCCCACCACCCGCTTGCCAAAAACGTGCCCGATCGAGCTGACCATCTTGATACTGGAGTGATTGCCTTGTCCCGCCCAGAACTCGCCCATGGGAACATCCAGGTGGGAGCCGGCTCCGATCTCCTCAAAAGGCCCGCCGCTGTAAGGCTCCGAATACGCTATCATCCCGTGCTCGTGACATAGGTCAACGTAGTGGCCATAGTAGTAGTCATCCATCAGGTCGGCGTCCGTCCGGCGGATATCCCACAGGAAGCGGTCAGAAACATCGCCGCTCGCCACCACGCGGCCCGTCAGCGCCGGCAGATACTTCCGCAGGTCGTAGCCGCGCCGCCGGTTGAACTCCTCCGGATAATGTTTGGTCCAGGTCTGCATTCCCACTTCGTAACTGTCAATCACGGCTCCCACCTTGCCCGTTTCCGCCAGCAAATGAATGGTGGGGAACAGCGCGCCGAAAAAGTGGTTGAAATGGTAATCGTAGGCTTCCCGGCTGAACTTATCACACTCAAAGCCCAAGCCGCCGTCAGGCGCAGGATGGTTCTTGCGACCAGTGGTTGTCTGTCCCATTCGGAGGATTGTCCAGTGGCCGGCGGGCGCCTGCCAACGCAAACGTCCGGCGCTGTCCATGTGCTCACTGATGTCCACCACCGTCGCCGGATCAATCACGGAGCCTTTCGGAACCTCGCCGGTCGGGCCGAATGGCTTGTCGCCCGATCGGTGAAGGAAGTTCGCTTTCAAAGGCCAGTCGGAAATGCATGCCGCGCCGGAAATGCTGAGTTCAGTAATGGAACAGGCGTCCGGCGAAACAAGACGGAAATATTTTGCGCGCGTGAATGGGAAATTGGCAATTTCAGGAACTTCCAGGGTGCTCCAATAGCGCGAGGGAATCGATTCACCAACTTTCCGGAACTGAACGCCGTCGTCCGACGCCTCGATGGCAAGGGCCGGCGGATGGGAAGGCCCGGCATGAGAAGGCCGCGCAACATAAACCCTCATCGACCGCGCCCCGTAAGGCTCTTCAAACTCCAACTGAAGATATGCGGGCTCGCCCTCGGCCGCCGGACGGATTTCGATTCCCTTCGATAGATCATTGTCCATCAGCAGGCTTGCGTCTGCCTCCCCGCTCAAGGTGCTGACTCGACGAAGAAGATCCTTCAGCGGCTGTTCTTCGCCTTCCAGCGACGGGAACGCCACCACCACAGCATCCTCATAGTAGTTGTGCTTCTTGAACGGTTCCGGCAGAACAACATCAATCTCCCTGCCGCCGCTCACAAAGGTTTCGCTCCAGGTCAGCTGCTTCATCGAATACTCGGGCGTAATCCATGGCCCACCGCTTGAAGACCACCCCGGACAGTTCATCATGTCAAATTCCAAGCCCAGACGCTGGGCCTCTTTCGCGGCATGCTCAAGCAGGTGAAGGTGCTCAGGGCTTGAGTAATCGACGGGGCCTTTGGGAATGCCCGTGCCCACCTGGAAAATCTGGAATCCTCCCACGCCCGCCCGGTGCATCGCCTCGAGATCCAGCGTGATGCCCTCTCGGGTAATATTCCCGTTCATCCAATGCCACCAGGTTTTCGGCCGCGCTTCCACCGACGGGCGGATGAAAGCTTCGTCAAAAGCGCGATCACTTGCACCCAGGCTGACTCTGGGCCATTCACTCACCAGCGTCAGCGCACCGGCAGCTGCAGCGCCTTGCAAAAACGTTCGTCGTTTCAATGGATGCCTCCGATCGGGCGCCATCGCGGGCGCCCCATCTAGAATTTCAATTTCAAAATGGATTCCCCGCGCGCCTCGCCCCTTCGGGCCGAAACGCCGCGGATCGAACTGCTCTTGGCTGGAATTTTCAACCGAGAAGCGACCACTTGGCAGGAAACATGGGCGCGCCGGTCCATGGTCCCGCTCGGTGAAAATCCGGTGTGCTCCCGGGAGCACGCCCTTCCCATTGCCAGGCTGCCGGCTCTCGCGCGCAACCCTTCAGCTTTGCGCGAAGCCGCCGCTTCAGCCCTCGTCCCGAGAATTATTCTGATACCCACAGCGAAATCGGAATTTCCCTCTCTAATTTGGACCGGCCATAACATACACCCGACCGCCCCTGATTGCAATTGGCCGCCAGTGCGATCCAGCTTGACAGCTTCGCCCTGCCCGATTACCGTGAGACTGCTTGGGATTGAGAACTTTTTCAACAAGCGTTCTCAATCGGGAATTTCATGCAAGGAGTCCTAGGGGCGTCGCGTTTCAGGCCGAGTTCCGGTTCCTGAGCGCCTGACGCCAAAACTGTGATGCCACCACTTTCCGCCGTCGATGCCATCTCTCCGGCGTTCCAGCACGCCAAACGGCAGCTCTTCCGGCCTTTTCGCCTGGGCTTCTGGGCGCGTCTGGCGCTGGTGGCGGCCGCGACGGGTGAATTCTACAGCTGCAGCGGAGGAAGCGGTTTCCGCTATGCGGCGCCTTCCGGCGGCGGTCCGGAAAAACACCCGATCCTGACCTTCGCCGGCACCGGTCTGGGAAACCTGCCCCTCGGGCACTATCTTCCCTTGATCGTGCTGGGCGCACTGCTGGGGGTGGCCGGAATGATCTTTTGGCTCTACGTCTCCAGCGTCTTCCGCTTTATCCTTTTTGATACCGTCCTCACCAACCGCTTAAAGCTTAAAGAGGCGTGGCGTCGTTGGAGGCTACAGGGAATCCGATTTTTCTGGTGGCGCATCCTGTTCGGGCTTGCAGTGGGATCGGCAATCGGGATGCTGGTAGGGGCGGCGATGCTGGCGGCGTTTTCGAGCGGCGCATTTCAAGACCCGAGGGGGCACATCGCTCTGCTGGTCATGGGCGGTCTTGGCTGTTTTCTAGCCTTGGCGATCCTGCTGGTTTCCGCCGCGCTTGTGGCGTTGTTCGCCAAAGATTTCCTGGTGCCCGTCATGGCGCTTGAGGATGTGGGCGTGATCGCCGGGTGGCGGCGCGTCATCGGCATTCTGCGCATCGAGAAGCCCGCTTACGCCGGCTACGTCCTGATGAAGATTATCCTGGCAGTCGGGTGCGCCATCCTGTTCGGAATCCTTACGCTCGTGGCGCTGATCGTGCTGCTGGTTCCGCTCTCGATGGTGGGCTACGGCGCCTACGCGTCGGTAAGAACCGCGGGGCTTCTCCTGAATCCCCTAACGATCGGGCTGGTCGTAATTGCGGGCGGGGTGGTGCTGGCGTTGGCAGTTTACGTTGCAGCCTTTATTTCAGCGCCGGCCATGGTGTTTTTTCAGGCGTACGTAATTCACTTTCTCGGCTCGCGTTACCCCATCCTTGCGGAGCGGCTTCCCCAGCCTTCCCCTCCGCCGATTCCCTCCGCCGCCGGACCGTCCCCGGCGGGCTAGGATTTGGAAACAACGCTTGAGGCTCCCGGGCGGCTTCCCGGCTTCACCGCCGGAGTTCCCGCCTTGCAGAGAGGGCAATTGTCGGGTTCGTAAGTTTCCACGTTCAGAGTGACCAGCGAAGCCCGGGGCACGCGCAAATCCACTTTACCGCCGCTGCGGTCAATCAGCGACCCCACCCCGACCACTTTCCCGCCGGCACCCTCGACGCACTCCATCGTCTCGCGCGTGGATTTACCCGTAGTAATGACGTCCTCGACCACGATCGCCGGTTCGTCGCGTTCCAGGTGAAATCCCCGCCGGAGCGTCATCGCGCCGTTCTGCCGCTCAGTAAAAAGCGCCCGCACCCCCAGCGCCCGGCCCACTTCATGGGCAACAATCACGCCGCCCAGCGCCGGTGCCACCACGACCGAGGCGCCCAGTTGCCCCAGCTTTGCCGCCAGTTCAACGCACAATTCCTCAGCAATGCGGGGATGTTGCAACACCAGCGCGCACTGGATGTAGCGGTCGCTGTGCAGGCCTGAAGAAAGAATAAAATGGCCTTCTTTTAAAGCCTGGTGCTCCCGAAAAATACTGAGAATATCTTTTTCAGTCATCGATCATCCTCTTCAAACATGGGTCTCGAGCGGGGCGCGAACAGCGTAATTTTAGCCGTTGGCTTCAGCAGCCCCTGCAGGATTTTAAGCCGGACTGGCCAAAAACAATCACTAAAACCGACCGTGGCTGCGTCCCCGCGCTGCTTAGCGGTGCGACCGACCGTTGCCGTTGGCAAACAGCTTTTGGAATTCCGGTGATCGCTTGCGCATCTCCAACCAGTCGAAAAAGAGGTCGGGGACCTCCAGCCAGACTCTCAGCCACACCGCAATTTCCTGCTTTTCCTGGCGCTTATGCGAGCCCAGCCGAGAGTTCTGAGACAGGCTCTCCACACGCCGCCGGGCCGCCGCCACAAAGTCCCGCACGGCGCAGGTGCCGATTCGGTCTGAAGCCTCGCGGTATTCCCGATAGATCGCATCCAGGCGCTCCAGCGAGTCAAAGGCAACGTCAAAGTTCCGAAACTTCCCCAGCCCTTCCAGGCGCCGTGCATAGCGGCTTTCGCGCGCGTCGCCGTCCGGATGGTTGGCAAAGTCCACGCGCGTTCCCGCGCGCCGCAGCACGTTGGCGATATAAGAACAGGACGTCTTATGGTGGTTGCTGGAACGCCGCTGAAGTTCCGTTTCGATTGCGCGGAGGTCACGAACCCCGGCATGATTGAGCTTTCTTGTTTGACGATATTGCAGGATAAATTCTTCGTTGTTCGTGTCTCCTCCTCTCCGGGGGAATTCCTTCGCATCCGCCCCCGTCCGCAGGTTATTTCTGGTGTTTCGGTGTCCGGCTTTTCTTTGCGTCCGGCGACGCGCGCCGGAGAACGGCCACTTGTTTACGATATCGTGCCACGTTGCGTTGGTGTTCCGCAAGGGTTCTGGCAAAAGTATGGCCGCCGTGAGTGTTGCTTACAAAGTAGAGGAACCGGGTTGAGGCGGGGTGAAAAACAGCGCGAATCGACGCTTCTCCAGGGTTCGCGATGGGGCCCGGAGGAAGTCCCGGATGCAGGTAGGTGTTGTAAGGCGACTGGATGTGCAAGTCGCTTTCGGTGATGGGACCGGTCGCGCGGTGCTCCAGTTCGACGGCGTAGAGCACGGTGGGGTCACACTGGAGCAGCATCTTCTTCTTCAGCCGCAGTTCAAAAACCTGCGCGATGATGGGACGCTCGGCGGCCTTGGGAGTCTCCTTTTCCACCAACGACGCCAGCGTAACAACCCGATGAATGCTCAGGTGTGACCGGCTCAAGTCCTGCCGGAAATTCCGGTTAAAGACTTCCCGAAACTCGGCCACCATCCGGGCCGCCACGTGCCGCGCCGAAGCGCCATATTCAAACTGGTAGGTGTCAGGGAACAGGTAGCCCTCAAGCGACGGCGCCTGGGGATCCAGATCGCGAATATCGGCGGGATCTTGCGTCACCCGCAGAAAATTCGCGGGCGCCAGCCCCAGGCGGTTATGCAGGATGCGGGCGATGTCAAAACGGTTGGAGCCTTCCGGAATCACCACCGTACGAAGATACACTTCCCCGCGAACGATCTTCCGGTAGACGTCCAGCGGATCGAGCGGCCGGTCAAACAGGTATTCTCCCGCTTCCAGGTGGTAGCGCCACCGGCCAAGCCCGTAAACCAGCAGAAACGGCCACCGGCGCGCAAGAACGCCCTTGGCCACCAACTCTCCGGCCACCTGCGGAGCCTTCATGCCCGGCGGAATCCGGACGATCACGCTCTCGCCATAGCCTTGATACGGCCGCAGGATTTCGACCGCGGCAACAGCGATGCCCGCAACCATCAGCAGCAGAACAAGCGCAATCACCAGCTTCTTCATGCGCCATCTCCGTCCAATCCCGAGGGTTGCTGCTGGTTGGCGTGATAGTCCAGATAATTCTGCAGCAGCAGCACGGCGGCTACGCGGTCCACGGCGCGCTGCCGCTTGCCGATGCTCAAGCCCGCCGACCGCAGGACCCGGTTCGCCTCGACGCTCGTCAGGCGCTCATCCCACAGCTCCACGGGACACTCCAGTTTCTTTCCAAGCTTCTCCGCAAACCCCCGCGCGCGCTCCGCCATGGGCGTCGTCCCACCCGAATGGCTGATGGGATGACCCACAATCACTTTTCCCACCGCATATTGCTCAGCCAGATCCTGGAGATATTCCAGGTCTTTCCGAAGGCTGGAGCGCTCGAGCGTAGGCAATCCCTGGGCGGTAATTCCCAACCCGTCGGAAACGGCCAGGCCGATCCGCCTGAGTCCAAAATCAATTCCCAAAATTCTTGCCGGCAAGTTGTTCCCTTCCCCCCGGGCAGACGGCGCGCCCGTCCGTCATTCCTGGCTCTTGTTTCCCAGCTTCGCGCGGCTTTGCCTCTGCATGGTTTTGCCAACGCCCGCTGTGGGTCAAGTGACCGGCTGGGCGCCAGAACCCTCCTGCTTTTATTCTCCATGATACACTGCGGCGGCCTGCGAAACGATTCAGGAAGCCAAGGAGGGCGGCATGTTCCGGCGTCGGGCGCTTAACTTTTGGCTCAAATACTGGGATGATACGCAGTTGGGAGGGATCGATGAAAAACCGCGCCAAAACATCTTCACTGCTTAACACACCGCCGGTTTCCAGAAGAGAGTTTCTCAAGGGTTCCGCGATCACGCCCCTCCTGCCGGTTTTGGGGAGTGCCGAACCGGCAGCCCTGGCGGCGGGCAAGCGCCGGGATGAAAACCGCGTGACTCGTTCCTGCGACGTTCTGGTGTATGGAGCAACGGCCGGCGGAGTTCTGGCTGCGATAGCATCGGCCACCGAAGGCGCGCGGGTGTTTCTTCTGGAGCCTCGCAAGCACGTGGGAGGAATGGTGTCCGGCGGACTTTCGCGGACCGACATGGACCGGCAGGAGAACCTGATCGGCGGTCTGGCCGCCGAGTTCTTCAGCCGCGTCGCCCGGCATTACCATCGCCCCTGGTCGCCTGCCAGCTCCAAGGGGGCCGATTGGACGTTTGAGCCTCACGTTGCGGAGAACATATTTACGTCCTGGCTCAAGCAAGCCGGCGTCGCCGTGTTCTTTGAACATCGGGTTGAGGCCGTGCGGAAAGACGGGAACCGCATTGCGAGCCTGACTGCAGGCAACGGCGCAGCTTTCAAGGCCAGAGTTTTTATTGATGCGTCCTACGAAGGCGACCTGATGGCGCGCGCGGGTGCAAGCTACGTGGTGGGCCGTGAAGGACGGGACGCGTTCGGCGAGTCGCTGGCCGGTCGCAGAGAAATTGCCCCGTTTGACGGAGGCGGCATCGCTGCTCCAGTGCCGGCTTACGACGACGCGGGCAAGCTTCTTCCCCTGATGACGAACGCCGACCCGGGTATGCCGGGCCAGGGAGACCGCAAAGTTCAGGCGTACAACCTGCGCGTGTGCATGACCGACCGCGAGGATAACCAGGTCCCAATAACGGAGCCGCCCGGCTACGACCCGCGCCAATACGTTCTGGCGGCCGCTTTGTGGCAGGCCCTCGACCGGCAGGGCCTGAAACCCCATTACGCCCATTCCCGCGTCCCCAACGCCAAGTTTGATTTCAACACCGGCTGGGGAGGCATCAACAGCAATTTTATAGGCGCCAACTGGGACTATCCCGACGCCGATTACGGCAAGCGGCAAAAAATCTGGGACGCGCATTACCACTACGTCCAGGGCTTCTACTATTTCCTCGCCCATGATCCTTCGGTTCCTGCCCGGTGGCGGGACGAAATGCGGAAATATGGCCTGGCGAAGGATGAGTTCGTCGATACGGACCACTGGCCGCACCAGCTTTACGTCCGAGAGGCGCGGCGCCTGCGCGGAGAATACATCATGAAACAGTCGGACTTGCAGGAAAACCGGACCAAGTATGACTCGATCGGGATGGGCGGGTACAACATCGATATGATGCCGGTGCAACGGATTCCCATTCTGGTTTCAAAATTTCCCACCCGAACCCGCTACACTGCGGTCAATGAAGGCTACTTGACGGTTCCCGTCGAGGCTTACCAGATTCCTTACCGGGCGCTACTGCCCCTCTATCATGAGTGTGCCAACCTGATCGTGTCCGTGTGCGTTTCGGCGTCCAAGGTGGCCTATGGTTCGCTGCGAATGGAGCCTCAATACATGCTGATGGGCCACGCCGCCGGAGTAGCCGCGGCCGAAGCCGCAAAGCGTGAAGTTCCCGTCCAGCGCGTGGAGATTGAAACTCTCCAGCGCAAGCTCCAAAGCCAGGGACAGGTCCTGGCTTCCGATTTCATGCAGCCCGTGGTAAATCTGAAAAGGTTCAAGGAATGATGATGCTGATTAAGAAATGGACAGTGCGTTTGCTGGCGGTCTTGGTGTTCGCGGGCAGTTTGGCGCTCCGCTCCGGCGCGGCGGCGCATCGCTGCCATCTATCGTGAGAGCCGGTAGGCAAAGCGCAAGGCAGGAGCTTGTCGCATACAATTCGGCTTCTGGAGGCTCCGTCTTTCCAGCCATCATCAATTAACCGGCGGGAACGTATGCTGAATGCGCATCACCACCGCCGCCGGAGCAATTCCTCTTCCCGGTGGGCCGTTAAGGTGCCCGAGACACCTTACACGGTGGTTGAATATTTCCGGCAGAGCGCCCGGACCTTATTCATGAGTTTCGGGATGCCCGTCATGGGATCTTCCTTGCCCTGGTATTCAACCGACAGGAAACCCTTATAGCCGCCCTCGGCAAACATCCGCCACACGCGGTCCATATCAATGGGCCGGCCGTCGTCGAAGCGATCGCGGATGTGGGCGTGGGTGGCGTAAGGGACGCAGGCCTTGATCTGCGCGTAGGAATCTTCGGTGGCCGTGGGAATAAAGTGCGTGATGTCGAGGTTAATGCCTGCGTAAGGCGAATTCACGCGGTGCATGATTTCCAGACACACGTC
>CAYWMN010000054.1:11523-18691 GCA_964459065.1 uncultured Acidobacteriota bacterium
AAATGTCGCAGGCCTTCCAGGTACGCAGGCTCCGTGGACTTGAACCAATAGACGGTCATGTCCGCTCCCGTCGAGCCTATTACGACGGCCTGTCGGATGAAATCCTCCATCGTCATCTGGCCGGTCTTAAGATATTTCCGGTAGGAATAAGCGCAGACGCCCGGAAGAAGCCTGGGATCAGACTTGAGAGACTGCGACCCTCCCGCGGCCTCCGACTGCCGTGGCAATCCAAGTCCTGCGCCGGCCAGCGCGCCCGCTCCCGCCATCTGGAATAAGCGCCTCCGGGTCATTTTGTCTGGCACGCCAACCTCCCGCAATTCAAAATTACTCTTAAGCTTTTACTGCAAATTCCTTGAAGGACACAATGCCTTTGCGGCTAGGGCTTGGAAGGCCGATGTAGCCCTCGTTGGGACGGGGTCCGCGCCCCGGCCCACATCTTCCCAGCCAGTCAGTTTTCCCGTTGAACAGGTGCTTGCAGTTGGAGCACCTCGGTCCGCGAAATGAGGTTCGCCCTGGCAGGTTCAATCACCAGGGCCTTGAAACAAAGGCTTCAGCGGTCTGCCACAGGGAAAATCTAGTGCCCGCGTGAAGGGATAGTGTAGCATAACGGAACAGTCAAAGAATTGAGCACGGAGGCATGGCGGTGAGCGACTCTGAGAACGCGCTTTGCAGGAAGCGCCTTGAGCAGTGGACGGATTACGTCCAACAGATGGTTCGGCTGATGGAAATGGGCAAAGCGATTCCACTGGGCCCCACCACACCGCCCTGCGACGCTGTCGCCCCTTCCGCGAGCTCTCGAAAACCCGCCAAGGTGCTGATCGCAGCCCCGCACCCGGACGATGAGGCTCTCATTGGGGCGCTGCCTTTGCGGTTGCGGCTTGAAGCAGGCGCGCGGGTGGCGAACTGCGCCATTACGCTGGGAAGCAATCGCCAGGAGAGACCACGGCGGGCGATGGAATTGCGTAGCGCCTGCAAGGTGCTCGGGTTCGAACTCATCATTCCCCAGGAAGAAGGCTTCAACAAAGTGAATCTGCAAAACCGCCGGGAACAACCGGAGGAGTGGGCCGCCAAGGTCAAAGCGCTGAAGGAAATCTTTGATCATGAAAAGCCTGAGATCGTCTTTGCCCCGCACCGGGAAGACTTCAATTCCACGCACATTGGAACCCACTACCTGGTGGTTGATGCCCTGGCGAAGCATCTGCAGGCCAGCGGGCGAGGACCGTTGCCGCTTGTCGAGACGGAATTCTGGCATCAGCATTCGGCTCCGAACCTGATGGTCGGTGTGACGCCGGAAATCGTGGCGATGCAGATGATGGCCACCGCGGAACACGGCGGTGAAGTCTCGCGCAACCCCTACCATCTGCGATTGCCTGCGCGCATGATTGACAATGTGCGCCGAGGCTCCGAGGTGGTCGGCGGCCAGGGCGCTCCGGCTGCGCCTTTTGTGTTTGCGGAGCTCTACCGCGTGACCTTCATGAACGGCACAGAACAGGTTATGCCGCAGCCCGGCGGACGCTTGCTGGGACTCGATCAAAAGGTGAGCGCCGAGTGGCTTCTTTCCCAATTCCAGGCAGCCTGATAGGCCGCTTGCGCGGGCTCGGGCGCTCGGGGCGCGCACCGTCTCTCTCGTGTATAATTTAGGCAGATGGGGTCAACCCGGTTCAAAGGAGCACTGGAGAACGCAGCGAAGGCGTGGCAAGGTTGCTCGCCATCTATTTTTGCGGTTCGAGCAACTTTTCGCCGTTTGTCTTCTTCTATCCATTAGGACAACGCGTGAGGGAGCCGGAGTAAATGCTGCAGCAAAACTTGGGTAACAACCAGAAAAAGCACGATTTTGCGCGCCACCTAAGATCGGCGCTGCTGCTGTTCGTCGTAGCGTGCTTTGCCGCCACATTCCTGTCTGCGGCGCAGCCCTTGAGCAAAGATGATATTACGCTGTTACTGATCGGCGGTGCGTCGGAACAGAAGATGGTGACTCTGGTCGAGCAACGGGGCGTGGACTTCCAACTGACCCCGGACCTGATCGAGAAATTTCATAAACTGGGCGCCTCCAAAACGCTGATCAACGCCATTGTTAATAGTAACCGGAAGCGGGCGGCGCAAAGCTCAAGCCAGCAGTCCCAGTCGCCGCCTCCGCCCTCGGGGGTTCCTTCAGAAATGGGCCCGCAATTACCCGGCCTGGGGGCAGGCCCAAAAGTTACAACCCTCCCAAACACTCCGCCTGCAGGTTCCAGCGGGACTGCGAGCAACAGCAGCACAACTTCTGAAGCCTCGCCGCCCACCATCCAGCCCGCATCGAAAGCGGCGGCTAAGTCTGGACCGGCGCCTAACCTGAGCAACCCCAGCCCAGCCCGAATCCAGCAGATCATTCAGGCCTTCGCCGCCAAAGAGACGCAATTTAAGGCAGCGCGAGATAATTACACTTATCACCAGCTCAACAAGGTTGAGACCATTGATGCCGACGGCAACGTCGACGGAGTGTGGGAGCAGGACTGGGACATTCTCTTCAACGATCAGGGCAAGAGGATCGAGCGCGTCACCTACGCTCCCGTTTCAACCCTGACCCGCGTGACCATGACGGAGCAGGATTTTGGAGCTTTACGCAGTATTCAGCCTTTTGTTCTGACCACCACGGAACTCCCCGAATACGACATCAAATATCTGGGCCACGTTAAGTTGGACTACCTGACCGCCTATGTTTTTTCCGTGCGTCCGATAAAGATTAAGAAGGGACACCAGTATTTCAAAGGAGTTGTATGGGTGGACGACCGCGACTTGCAAATCGTCAAGGCCCAGGGCCGGAACGTCCCTGAACTGACAACGCGACATGGCCAGAATCTTTTCCCGCAATTCACCACATGGCGGCAGCAGATTGATGGAAAGTACTGGTTCCCGACCTTCACCAAAGCCGACGACACACTCTATTTCTCTTCAGGGCCCGTCCACATTCGGGAAATTATCCGGTACACCGACTACAAACAGTTCAGGTCAACCAGCCGCATCCTTGCGGTGGCTCCGGATTCCACACCTGCAAAGAAGCCCGGCGCTGAACCGAAGAAGAAGAAATAGACGGAAGCCCCATCATCAATGCAAAGATTTTTTGACAGCCGGGCAGCAGTGTTTTCAAGGTTTCCTCACGCCAACCACCGAGTATCCCTGATAGAATCTAACTCGCAAAAATGAATCCGAATAACTGGCGAATTGTGCTGGTTCGCCCTAGAAATCCGCTGAATATCGGCGCCGCAGCCCGGGCCCTGGCGAATTTCGGCTTCAGGGATCTTGTCATTGTGGCGCCTTACGAACCCGTCTGGCAGGAAGTTCGCTCGGCCGTCGGCGCCGGCTCTGTGATCAAGCGAGCACGATCGGTACAGACTCTTGTTGAGGCCCTTGAGGGCTGTACGCTGGTGGCCGGGACCACGACGGGATCACACCGCACTTTTGACCGGGTGCCTGTACCGGTAAATGAACTGTGCAATCAACAGCCGGAACTCACAGACCACGACCGTGCGGCCTTGCTGTTCGGTTCGGAAAAGACAGGGTTGTCGAACGGCGAGATGAGTTATTGCCACCTGCTCGTGCGCATTCCGACGACTGAGAACAGCCCCTCCATGAACCTGGGACAGGCCGTGGCTGTATGCTGCTATGAACTGGCGCGCTCCGCCGACTTTCCCCTCGCCGCACGGAAGGCGCCGCCGGCCAAGTCGCCTGGGGCGGACCTCCAGTCCATCGAGCACGTTCTCCAACGCGCCGCGGGCGTGTTGGACCGATCGGGATACTTCACCCCGAAAGGCCGCGCAGCGCAACTCCTAAAACTGCGCCGTCTGATTCTGGGACTCGGCCTCACCAGCTACGACGTGCGCGTGCTCGGCGGACTCATCGCCCAGATTGAGTGGAAACTCAAGAAACAATGAACTGCGGCGCTTGCCCTAGGGCAGGAGTTTAGCTTTGGCTTAGAGGCGTTTCCATGCTGGCCACCGTGGATGCAGGTTCCTCAAAGGCCGGGCGCGTCTGGGGATCGCGCCAATTGTCAAGCAGAGCAACGTGCTGGACGCATTGGATAGTGCAAAGCGGCGCGCAAGTCTTGCGCGTTTCATATTCATGGATAATGTGCCCGTGGGTGTACTTCTCAAGGGGAATGGCCGGGTAGCCGCGTTGCTGGGAACAGTAATGAACCAGTCCGTCCTCACAAACGTACAGGTAACGGCTACCGGCCCGGCAGCGCCAGTGGCGGGATTCACCTTGTGCGATCTGCTTTTGAAACCCGTTGAAACGTGAGTAGGAACGCTTTCCCCAGCTCATGATTTCCTGGAAAATTTGCTGCTGCCGCGGAGCGAGTGGGTCGAGCTGCCCCTCGTGGTCATGGAGAACGCCGACGGTGGAGGTGAACCCCAACTCGAGCGCCCGCCGTCCCACCGTGAGCGCGTCTTCAGGATTCCGGACCGGGCTGCCCAGGACGGAGTTGATATTCACCTGGAAAATCGCATGTCGCGCCAGGAGCACCAGTTTCTGGTCAAGAACCTTCAGACTCTTTTTAGAAACTTCGTCGGGCATGACGTTATCAACGCTGATCTGAAGGTGCTCCAGCCCGGAATCGTTCAGGGATTCAATTCGTTTCTGCGTGAGCAGGTAGCCGTTGGTGATCATGCCGGCGATCATGCGACGCTTGCGGATGTGGCGGATGATGTCCTCAAGCTGGGGATGAAGCAGCGGCTCACCGCCGCTGATGGTGATGATGCTGGTTCCCAGCCGGGCCAGATGGTCGAGACGTCGAAACATCGTCTCCACAGGAACCGGCTTGGAAAAATTGTCATATTCGTTGCAATAGCCGCAGGAGAGGTTGCAGCGCCGGGTGGGAATGATATGCGCGAGAACCGGGTGTTTGGACGAAAGCAGCCCCCAGGCGATCATCCGGAGTTCCCGGATCCTCGTGTGCACAAACCTGATCCTACGGCGCAAAGTCGTTCGCTTCATGATTGTCTTTTGCCCACCACAGCTTCCGAGTTGAAACGCGGGCGGAAAACACCGTCGTCGAACGCCCTAAAAACGTTCCAAAACGAAATCCCGATTAACTCCCTCAGCAAGAGTAATATACACGCGTCCCCTAGAAGGCTGCAACGGTTTCTGTGTGAAGAGGGTAATTCACCGACTGAAAAGCATCAAATGGACTTTTAAGTGAATCCCGGCACCTTCATGAGGACAGGCGGCCGACACGCCTGTTTTCCTGCTCGGGAGCCTCACATGGTAATCCGCGTCGCGTTCTTGGCAGCGTGGATCTGGAACCTCGACGACGGGATATAGCGGTTGACTTTGACGGAGCTATAATTGGCAATCATGTAATCGCCGTTCGCCTCAAAGAATTTCTGCTGGACCGGAAGCCAGGACTCCTCGCTCACCCAGAGCTGAACCTTGGTGAGTTGAGCGGCCAGGCTTTGCTTACGGGGAAACAGCTCCAGAACAGCGGTGGTGTCGCTGCCCATCTGCTCCTCGCGCACGTAACTCATTTTGTAAGTCTTTTCCAACTCGCGGGCGTCGCTTCCAAATCCCAGCAGCAAAAATTTCTGGATCAGCGATTTGTGTTTGCTGAGGTCGTATTCCTGAATCTGGTTGATCTTAGGAAGATAGATCTCCGCCTTGTCTTTCTTGAACAGAATAACTTTTGAGTCCGGGACCTTGAAATCAATCAGGATTTCAGGAGATCGGGAATTTCGAAAATACATTTGTCCGGCTTCAGTCGACTTATCGTTCACAAGCACGGTGACCTTGGTATATTTCAGGTCCGCAGAAACGGTCTTCAGCCGCTTCGCGCTTTCATTCATGCGGTCCAGGATTTGCGACAGGTTCAAATGTGCACTGCCCTTCCTTGACCGAGCCACGGAAATGCCGGCCGTCAGGAGGCAGGCCGCCAAAGCGACACCTGCAATCACCGATTTGTGCCACCGCTTTCTCATTCTAACCAACCCCTAGTTTTGATTCCCCAACGCTATGAAAAGATTCGTCATTTTCGGTCCACTTCAACAGTGTACCCCAGAACAACGTCGTGACTACCCAGGATCGGATGGAGGGATTTAATGACGAAAGGCCGGGGAATACGCTGGAGAAGCAGCTGCCGTGCGGCGTCCAGGTGAGGAAGGGGGGCAAGGGAATCGACCAGGCGCGCGTCCAACTGGTACACCCAAATCCCCTCATGGTGGCTGACCTCAACAATCCCCTGGACATGCCGCAGGTCGGTAAGCTGAAGGCGGGGCCGGTCATGGAACCAACCGGCAGGAGTCAGAAAAATGAAAGCCAGAATCACGACAACGATGATGTCATACTGCCAGCTTCCCCGCTCGTAGGACCAAAAAACGGCGCGGGCGATGATGTGTTTCACCTTGCCCCAGAAGCCCTGCCGAGAGGGAGGGCTTTTCTGGCCTTTAGCCCGGGCAACGGCCCGCTCATTCAGATGGGAGGTGTGTGCCATAGGTCTCAGATGGGGGCAATATAACCGCAAATGCGACAGGAATCAATCCCAGATAATGCGTCCGTCCCGCATGCGCACAATGCGGTCGGCCACTGACGCAGCCTCAGCATCATGCGTGATCATCAGGATGGTTTGACGAAAGTCCCGGTTCAAGGCTCGCATCATGTTGAGCACCACCTGAGAATTCTCGCTATCGAGATTGCCCGTTGGTTCGTCCGCCAGCAGCAGCTTCGGTTCACAAACCACCGCGCGCGCAATGGCCACGCGCTGCTGTTCACCGCCGGAAAGCGCGTAAGGTTTGTAACGCAGCTTGTCTTTGATTCCCAACATCTCCGTTACCGATTCAAAACGGTGCGGATTGAACCCGTCGCCTTGAATGTGCTGGGCAATGTTAATGTTGTCCCTCACCGTCAGCGTGGGCAACAGGTTATAACGCTGAAAAACAAAACCGATTTTGTGCCGGCGGAACTTCGTGCGCTCGGCGTCCTTCATAAAAGAAAAATCGTTCCCGTCCACCAGAACTTTGCCGCTGGTCGGAGGAGTTAAGCCTCCCAGGATGTGAAGCAGGGTGGACTTGCCGCAGCCGGACGGTCCCACGACCGCGAGAAATTCTCCCTCCTGCACAACCAAATCGACGCCCCGCAAAGCTGAGACTGTCACCTTCCCGACGCGGTACAACTCGCCCTCGTCGATCGCGATGATGGGTGA
>CAYWMN010000055.1:0-18487 GCA_964459065.1 uncultured Acidobacteriota bacterium
TTACGTTGATGGTTGTCGTCGTCGAACTGTGCCGTCCGGCCAGTCATCACCAGCCCTCCACCCTGCCGCACATATTCGTCAACTGCTTGAACCAGGCGGTCCGGCATCAAAGCCAAATCCGCCAGCACGAGTGCTCGAAAACGCTTCAAGTCGCCCGGGCAGCGGTCCGGCACCAGATCGAATGGAACCTTACCCTGAAACAGCGCCTGCGTCACTGCCTGCCACCGGTCGCGGCTGACTTTGGGACCATAGGCCGTGTTGGCGTAAGTATTCAGCACCCCGACATCGGCAATCGTTTCAGCGTCCCGGTAATATTGCTGCTCGCGCCGAAAAAAGTGGATTAACTTCAGCACATGAGGATCGAACTTATTCGGGTTATAGCTTGAAACATACGGTGCAATCTTGTTCCCGGTCACCCACGCCGGGCAGCCGGCGCATTGCAGGTTATAGGCCATGGATTCCGCCATGGCAACGCGATCGGCAGTATAAACAAACACCATGTTGCCGAAATAGCGCCCCAGCATCATGGAGCGAAATCTGGAAGACACCATGCCGTCAACCAGCCGGCTGGGATGGCCCTCAGCCCAAAACGCTCCGCCCCATTCAAGCAGGCGAGTATGATCAACCGTGCCAATACCCAATGATGAAATCAGCTCACCCTTGTAACCGCCCGGGTTACATTCCATCACAACTTCCGGGTTAAGCGACCGTGCGTAGTCCGCCAGCTCCCGGAAAAGGTCTCCCATCACCTTGCAGCGGAAGTCCACAAAGTCCCGGTAAAGCGGATCGCCGTTATAAGCGTCGGGCCTGCGCGGAGCTGGTGGAGGGATAAAGCAATCCACCTCGTCAAACCCGAAGCGCTTGAACCGCTCCTCAGGCGAATACTTATTCCGAAGGTAGTCCCGGAACTGCTGGACAGAATAGGGCTCATAGCTGGGACCTGTGTGGTAGTTATCAAGATGGACAAGATCCACCTTGACCTCCTCGACGGCGTAACGCACCAGTTCCCGCATCAGGTTGCGAAAGCCGGGATGGCTGCGGTTCGCGAAGCGGCGGAAATAGAGGGAGCCATACGTAACGTAGTTTCCGCTATGGTCCAACGCAAACCAGTCTTTGGCATCGGGGTCTTCGGCCAGCATCGACTCATAGAGAATCGTGCCGCTGTTGGTGTAGGTGCCGACCCGCAGCCCCAAACGGTGGCAGATGGCCGCAAAGTGTTTGGCGTCCTCCATGGAGGTCCGCTCGGCCTTCAATCCTCCGCCCTTGTAAAGCGGCATCATCACGAAATTGAATCCCATCTCCTTCAGCCGTTGCGCAACCTCTTCACTGTGCTCCCGCCGCCAGATGGCCATCTTCTGCTCGTACGTCATATGGACCTGCGACCGGTCCCAGCTTCCCGCCCGGAGGCGCGGCAGCAACGGTTCCCAATCGTCGCCCGCCATCACCAGACCTTCGTTGCGCCACCACTCCGGGCGATTTTGGCGAATCGGTTCGGGCAAGGAAGTTTGAGCCGCCTCAGCCGGGGCGTTTGCCGCAAGGCCCGGCGCCGCCTTGCCGTATGCCGAGGCGCCCGCCAACACACTCCCTGTTGTTGCCAGGAATTCCCTTCGGCTGACCCTGAACTTTTCCGATTGCTTATCCAAGATTGCCTCCTCCAGAATCGCTGGGATTTCGTTATCCAAAGACTCGCGTCACTTTACAGAACCACTACGTCAAAACGGTAATCAAGTTAACAGTCACTATGCTAACGCTCGAAAGCACACTGACTTCGACATTTTAAGTTCTGTGCGAGGAGTTGCAACCAACAGAGGCGTATCAACCCGGCCAGGACAACCTTCCCAGATTGCCGTCACGTCCACAAAGGCATTGCGGGACTATTCGATTCTCAACTCCCAGAGGTAGCTGGAACGCTCGTGGTTATCATTCTCGCCGAGATAGATCGTGTGGTTATGATCCACGGCAAGTTCGTGGATACGCGCCGGACGCTCATTGATTTGCGGGTCGGTCAACTCCTGGCAGGACTCGATGCGGTCTGTGGCAAGATTCCAACGGAATACTTCTGTCCGACCTTTCACGCCACCTCCGCCGTAGAGAATCCCGTCTTTAATGGCAAGGGCCGGGAGCCTTTCCGTGCCAGTTACATTAGCCACTTTTTCCACGCCGCCGGTCGTTGTATCAATTCGGCAAAGCACCCCGGCAACGGTCCCGGCATAGATATAACGGTCTCCGTCGTAAACCATCGAGTCACAGAACCCTAAGTCCTGCTGGTGGCGGCTCTCATCAACCGGACCGCTAAAGTCCGGAAGATTTTGTGGATAGCCGAGCAATTGTTTCATCGAAGCCCTGCGTGACAGGCCATGGTCATACCATACAAACCTGTTTCCTTCCGGATGATACTTAAAAAGGCGCACGGGCTCCCGGCCGGGCTTTTCATCCCAGGCGCGGGTTTCAGCGCAAGTACCCCAGAGCCACCCGTCCTTGTCCACAACCGCATTGTGAGGCTGCACGAACATGGTCGCGTTTCCGATGTAAGCCAGAAGCCTGGTGTCCCGCGTCTTCAACCGCGTCGCGAACACCGCCTCGGCGGGATACGTAAAACCGTAAACGATTCCCCGCTGCCAGTCGGCGGCGATGGACTGAATGTAAAGGTACTCAACGGGAGTGCAAAGAATCTCAAAAGTCCGGCTCCGCGGATCAAACCGGACCAGTTTGCCACCTTTCGGCCGCGGGTGCTGGTCCAGATCATGAAGCAGTGAGGTTCCAAAATAAAAGCAGCCGTCGTGAGGATTGAGCAGCAGGGTGCGATGGATTTTGACGTCAAACTGATCCGCCCAGCGAGATGCGCCAAGCGACTCAAACTCTCCCGTCGCCGGATCGAAAACGTAGAGAAGGTCGCCGTCGAGCGTATTGAGGCCACAGTAAAGCTTTTTGTCCTGAGGATTCCAGGTGACCGAATCAAAGCTGATCCAGCCCTCAAACCAGGCGGGGTCGGCAGCGAGATCTCGGTATGACCACCGCCCGGCGATTTTCTCCTGCCAACCCTCCAGCTTGTGGTTTCTAAGCGCGTGCGCCTTTACAAACCTAGCACTCGCCATCGGTTCACCCTCACCGCCCTCCCGCAAAGCTCTTATCCGGCCGCCGGATCAGTGCCCGGCGGCAACCAGTTCATAATGGTGTGCGCGCGGCTGGGCGGCGGAGTGCGCCTCAGCCGCCAGGCGATCCTGTACTCGGTCAAGTACTGCAAGGATGTTGTTTATAGCGTCTTGGAGGCCCGGGGCCTGAATTTTTTCCAGCCTTACTTGGATTGCCCGCCAGCCGTAAAAACGCACATCCACACGGTGCCAGACCAGCGTCAGCACTTTGTACGCCTGGTCCATCATCGGCGTATCATACCGAGCCAGATTGATGCCATGCGCCAGTTGCTCCCGGCTGAAGGTTCCTACCGGCTGGCCGTCAATTTTTAGTGTGTACTCGCTCTTGTCGAGGCCCGAAACGCGCAAGGTTTCATTGTCGAGCGCTTCATACATTCCGCTCAGCTTTGTCACCAGCGCGGCGACTGGATTAATCTCTGGAGAACTCAGTGGCGGCATTGGCCAGAAGAGGTCCGGCGTGTATCCCATGTACGGGTCCGGCGGAAACTGCGGCCACTTGGTTGAGTGCAGCGTCATGATGGGGTAAGGCAGCGCCTTGTCGGTTTCGGTCCAGGAGATTGTTCCCTGCCCGGCCGATAAATCCGTAACCTGGGCGTTGCGGGACCGTTTCACGGCCGATGCCCCGGCATTGATTTGAACTTCGCTCACCATCGCAGGAGCGTTCCAGGCCTTGAGCAGCGTCTCGGCCATCACCAGTTCTGTGCTGGGGCTGGGATGGACGCGGCCGGGAATAATCTTGTGAGCCAGCGCAGGATCGGTCTTTTGGGTTTCTTCCATCAGCTTCACCAGCGGCGTGTGGAAGTCCACCACCTGCAGGTGGTGCTCGGCGCCGAGCTTCCGCACAAAACGGCAATATCGGCGCATCACGCTGTCATAGCCGCCCGGAGCATTCTGGGGATTATGAGGATAAGAGGGAGCCAGAGTAATGTCGTCCCAGGGGGTGGGCTCAATCAACACAATCTTCACGCCCGGCAAATGAGATTGGAGCGACTGGATGATGTGCTCGTAGCCCGTCTTATAAGTATCAAAAACAGCCTCGTCAAAGGGCCGGTAAGAACCATCGTTCATCCCCAGCATGATGGTGACGATGTCGGGCTTGAAGGGGAAAACGTCGCGCGAGAGGCTCAGGTCCACCGGCGCCGTCCAGTTTCCCGTGACCCTAGCACCGCCCACGGCGGAATTCCTGAACTTGACGTCCAGATTCGGAAACCGCGTGCGCACGTAACTCTCCACCGCCACGGGGTAGTAGCGCTGCTCCGTAATGCTGTCTCCGTAGAAAAGCACCCGCTCGCCGTTGTGCAGGGCAAAGCGGCGCGACGCCCCGAGGGCCGGCCCGGCAACAATCAGCGCGAGGGCAACGACCCAACAATATTTCGTAATCTTCATAATTCCTCCTGAAATTAATACGCAACGCATTCTGCCACATCTTCGCGCTTTGCGGTAGGAATTACGATGCGGATTTTAAGCTGCCATGCGGAACGGCTGGCGGCAAAGGGCCATGCATGAGTGATCCGCAGTCGTGAACAACTCCCTGCCAGGATTGGACGGCCAGCAGCTAGGGGCCTGGTTCCGACCTTGCATGTCTGGTAATAAAATGATACGAGCCTGACCCCACGCCGAAGACGGCGCAACCCTTTTCCATTCTCAGGAATCTCACCCCGCGGGACCGCCTTGCGGGCTGGTCATTTTCGGTGACTCCTCCGACACTCCGTGCGGGGACATACACTTCGGCCGTCGCGTTGGCTGGAATCGCCACCGCAAGGTGCAGTTGATCGCCTTTGATTTCCCATTCGGATTTGATCACGCCGCGCACCGACCGGTAGCTTGCCCGAACATAATCGAGATCTCCGGCCACTTGCGGCTGAATAATGATCTTCTGAAAGCCCGTACTCCCGGCGACGTCACGGATACCTGCAAGGCCAGCATAGAACCACTCCTCGATGTGGCCCAGCATCAAGTGGTTCTGAGAATAACCGATGGTAGGGCCGTCCCACGCCTCGGTTAATGTTGTGGCGCCGTGCTCGACCTGATAACCATAACTGGGCCCCGTAGTCTGCCGCGTCATCTCGAAAATAACGTCAGACCGACCACCCTGTAATAAGGCAAGCAGAACAAAGCGGTGGCCGACGTCTCCCGCTGTTGTGTGATACCCGTGGGCCCGTATGTCGCGGATGAGGTTTTGAAGCACTCCCGGAGCCCGGCTCTCGCCCGCAAGGCCCAGCGCCAGCGGCATCCCATTAGAAGTCTGGCTGCCCGTCGCGTACTGATTCGTCCGGGGATTGAAAAAGGCTCGATTGAACGCCCGGCGGATTCTTTCAGCCATCCGGCTATACTTCTGTTCGTCTTCTTTTTTCCCGATGACCTTCGCAGTCCAGGCAAGGATCTTCACATCGTAATAAAGAATGGCAGTTGATGTAAGCGCCACGGGAGTATTTTGAGGCGCCCAGTGGTTCTTCAGAGGGCCCACATCTCCCCAATCCCCAAGTCCGTAGGAGAGAAGGTAACCGTCGGCCTGGCGCATTAGGTATTCAACGTAACGCTTCATGCCAGCGAAATGCTCCCTCAATACGCGCGTGTCGCCGTATATCGTGTAAACAAACCAGGGATCGATCACCGAGGCGCTTCCCCAAGCGGGAGCGTCCCGAAAAGCGCCGGGGAAAACGGTAAATTCGGGCGCAATGTCGGGAACTAAGCCGTTTGAGCGTTGCGCCTGGCCCATGTCGCTGATGACCTTGGTGTAAAGGGCGGCGACGTCGTAATTAAACATGATCGACGGGCCCATCAGGTGGGTTTGCTCCAGCCAGCCCAGTTTCTCGCGATGAGGACAGTCGGTGAACACGCTTTGTGTGTTGCTGAGGATCGCCCAGTTGATGATTTCGTGCGTCCGGTTAAACAGCGTGTTTGAGCAGGAAAAGCTGCCCACCGTTTCCACATCGGCATGGACCATTTGCCCCTCAATCCGGTCGAGAACCGGCACATCAGAACTCGCATTCGCATCTGATGTCCCCGCCGGCGCAGCACCCTCCACCTGAACATAGCGAAAACCGGTATAAGAAAAACGGGGATGCCAGACCTCGGTCCCGCTACCTTTCAACGTGTACGAAAAGGAAATTGGGCCGCCGCCCATGGTGCTCTGATCAGCGAGGCCGTCTTTCAGGATTTCAGCGGGTGTCATGGTGACCCGGGCTCCGGCCGGGCCTCGGACGGCAATCTCGGGCCAGCCGGAAAAGTTCTGCCCGAGGTCATAAACGTAAACACGCGGTTTTGGCTCTGAAACCCGGGCGGGCGTGAAAGTATTCTTCACTTTGATCGGCGGGTTCATTTGAGCTTTCAGGATTCCCCACGGAAGCCACCTGTGCGATACGGACTTCCAGCGCTCGTCTTCCGAAAACCCCGGACGGTCCCATCCTGGCTGCTCGGCCCGGGCATCGTAGTCCTCACCTCCGTAGATGGATGAAAAAGTGGTAGGCGAGGCCGCACACTTCCACGTGCCATCGCTAACAATCCGCTGTGTACTGCCGTCACCAAAAGTCAAGTTGAGCTGCAGGATCAAAACCAGGGGACCGAACGAACCCGTGAACTTTGCGTAGCGCTCTCGGGTGACGTTGTACATCCCGTTGCCGAGCGCCACACCCATAGCGTTCCCCCCAATCCGCAACGCCTCAGTCACGTCAAAGGTATTCACAAAGCAGGTTTGGCGATAGTCCGTCCACCCCGGAGCAAGCACCTGGTCACCAATCTTCGAGCCGTTGATCCAAAGTTCGTATTGCCCAAGCCCGCACACGTAAAGACGAGCCGACTGCGGTTCTCTGTTCAGAGTGAATTCCTTCCGCATCAGGGGCAGAAAAGAGCCGGGCGCGCTGATCCAGTTTGCCTTCCAGTCCGTAGACTTCAGCAATCCCATTTCCCAGACGGCCGCCCGCGACCAGAGCGAAACGCGACCCCGCTCATCCCAAACCCTCACCTTCCAATGGCACCGCTGGCCGGAGCGCAGGCGCTTGCCGGAGTAAACAACCGGCGCCGACTGGCCAGAGTTGACCTTCCCGCTATCCCATAGATCACCCCGCCCGGCGTCAAGTGTTTCTTTGCGCGTTGCCACAAGAATCTGATAAGCCGTTTGCCGTTGGCCCCGCGCTGTCGGGTCTGTCGATTCCAGCACCCAGCCAAGCCTGGGATCGAGCACGTCAATCCCCAGCGGGTTGTTAAAGTATTCGCAGCACAGCCTGCCCGGAACCAAGGCAGCAACTCCATCGGCCGACCCACGCTCCAGGTCTTCGGCAGTCCTGGCCGTCCCAGTTGAAGCCAAGGCCACGCCGGTCGCCTTTAAAAATTCTCTCCGGCTGAGCGTTGAAGAATGCACTTCTTTGTCGGATTTCAAACGCAGTTTCCGCATCGGGTCCTCTCGATGATGCCAAATCACTTTAACGGAAAATCCTCATAATATCACTGCGCCCCGAACAAGCACGACGCGTTCACCTTTTGCTGCAAGAAACAAGGCAGTGATAGAATCGGGCGCGAAACGGTGCCAGGAAGAATTTCGGGATGAAGGCATTCCTATTGAGGAGGGACGTTGTGAAACGGCGTGATTTTCTGAAAGAGGCTTCGTTGGGTTTTGCCGCGACCGCCCTTCCCTCGGCCGCCCAGGCTATGAACAAACCGGGGCACGGGGTGAAAAGTGAAGAGGATTGCCAGGTCAGCTCGCTGCTGGCACGTTTCCAGGCTTCGAGCCCGAAGCAGAAAGAAAAGACTCTTTGGCAGCCTTATTACATTTGGCCCCGCACCGGTAAGCAGCACGAGCTGTTGGATGGGGAGTGGGAAATGGGTTACCTGGATGCGCCCATTGTGAGCCCCCAGGACCTCCTGCCGCATTCCAAATGGATTAAAGTACGGGTTCCCAACTCGGTCCAGTGGGCGCTTTACGAAAGCGGCGAGTTGCCGAATCCCTACCTGCACCTTAATTCACGGAAGTACGCCTGGGTCCCCAAAAAAGTCTGGTACTACCGCCGCCAGTTTCAGCTTCAGGCCATACCGAAAGACCAGTACGTGTTCCTTTGTTTTGATGCTGCGGGTTACTATCTCCGCGTTTGGATTAACGGCACGTTGTTAGGCCGCAACGAAGGAATGTTCGGTGGGCCGGAAATCGAAGTGAGTCAATACCTGCGCGCGGGGCAGAATGAAATCCTGGTGGAAGTCAAAGCGGGCAGTTTCGGCGCCAAGAACTGGGACGCGTGGAACACGGGCAAAGTGGTTCTGCCCTGGGGAGTGGCGGGCGGACCCAAGCCCATGAAGGTCAATGGGATCAGTTTCAAAGAATTCGAGCCGTTCGGCATCTGGCAGAGCGTGCGTCTGGAATTCGTTCCGCGAATTCACCTGGAGCGCCCATTTCTGGTCACCGAGACTGCCGACGGCCGGGAAGCCCGTCTCAAGCTGAAGGCCGAAGTTTTTGTCAACGCACAGTCCCTCGACTTCCAGCTCCATGCCTGGAACCGGCACCTCGGCATCCACTTCCGAAACTCCTGGACCTCCAGGCGCGTCAAAACACCTGTGGCATTGAACGTGGAGATTTCTGAGGAGGGGTCTTCCAAGACAGCGCTGCGGCAAGCCTTCCCGCTAAAGCTTTTTGAAGGCCGGAACTTTCTTGAGCAAGCCCTGACGATTGAATCGCCCCGGCTCTGGTGGCCGAATGGCCTGGGCAAGCCCAACCTGTACCACGTCAAGATGGAACTGGAGGTTGACGGCAGTCCCGTTGACCGCATGGAGTTCGACTACGGGATCCGGGTTATCACCCACGAACCGAGCGCGGGACCCCGCACTCAGGATCGATGGGCCGACTGGCAATTCGTCGTCAACGGCCGCAAGTTCTTCCTGAAGGGAATGAACTGGGCGTGGCCCCTGGACATTTTCTACCATCTGCCGCGCTGGCGTTACCGCTGGATGCTGAAGGCGGCGCACGCCGCAGGCGTTCAGATGATCCGCGTCTGGGGCGGCGGCAACCCGGAAACCGAAGACTTTTACGAACTCTGCGACGAGATGGGAATCATGGTCTGGGAGGATTTCCCGCTCGCCAACCAGGAGGCCGCACTCTATCCCCCGGAAATTTGGGAAGCCCAGGTCTTCCACACGCTCTTCAGGCTTCGGAATCATCAGTCGCTTGCCGTCTGGTGCGGCGGAAATGAATTCAATCCCTACGACCCGAGCAACACGGCGGTGACGGGCATTACGGAACGCACGGTGCGCGACTTCGACGGAACGCGTCTTTTCACCCGCACCACGCCGGATCCCGGCGACGTGCACATTTATGTGGACATGGATCCAACCTGGTACGCCCACTTATACCACTGGGTCCCATTCGTCAGCGAAACCAGCATTTTTAATATCCCGGAGGCGCAGTCAATTCGAGCGGTGATCAACCCGCAGGAGGTGGCAGGGCCCATCACCGGCATTTTCACCGAGCAGTTCGGGTTCAAGTATCCGGAGTTTTGCCATCACTTCCAGGACCCGCGCGGCGCCCAGTCGGTGTATAACCGAGGGACGCAGATGACTGACCTGGCAGCGCCCAGCCTCGACACTTTCTGCGAAGCTTTGCAGATCGCAGCCTCCGAATACACCCGAATCTACTCCGAGCAGATTCAGGCCAACTATCCGCTGACCACGGGGCTCATGCCCTGGTCGCTCACGGTCCCTTGGCCGCTCGTCTACCACATGTTTATCGACGGCCTGGGTCAGCCCACGCCGGCTTATTACTTCCTCAAGCGAACCTATGAGCCTGTGCATGTGATGCTGCGCCTTTCGCACCTGCTTTGGGCCCCGGGAGCAAAGTTTCCCGTTACCGCCACCGTGCTGAATGCCCCGGAGGCCGCAATGAGCGGGCTCAAGGTTTCCGCACAGGCTTTTGACACCAACCTCCGGTCACTCTGGACCCGGGAGCGCCCCATCGAACTCAAGTCCGGCGGTGCAGTGGACCATTTCGGCCTTGGAGATTTCACCCTGCCCGCGCGATTGGAGGATCAGTTTTTCATCGTCGTGGTGGAGTTGAAGCGCCGCAACGGAGGCGTGGTTTCCCGGTCCGTCTATTGGCCGCGATGCTTGAAAAAGATGCTGGATCCCGTTTTCAGCGCCAAATACCGCTCCGGCCCCCAGCCTTCGCTGGTGTTTCACCACGGACCCTGGCTCAAGAACGAAATTGCATCGAGTCCCGGGTTGACAGCGTTAAAAATGGAAGTGGTCTCGAAACAGGATCACGGATCAAACCGTAGCGAGATCCGCCTTCGGCTGCGCAACACGGGCTCGCATCCCGCCTTCCTCACTCACGTTGATGTGGAAGGAACCGAGCGTGCATTCCTTGCAGATGATAACTGGTTCTGGCTCGCTGCCGGTGAGGAGCGGTCGCTTTCTCTCGACGTCTTATGGCGCGCCCCGGCCACTCGCGACAAGGCACAACTCGCTGTTTCCGCCTGGAACGCCCGGGCCGTCAAGCTGCCTTTGGGTCCATAGGCCCAGGCGAACTCAGCTGGTCACAAAGGGCTGCGCTTATTCGGGCTTTTCGTCCCGCATTAAACCCCGCAGAGGAAGGTTAAGCTCGCCCAACCCCTAAGCCTTGTTTACAGCGAGGGAGGAGCGGCTTTCTTGGCGCTGCCCCAATGTTTATTGGGCGTGGGGCCCATGATGAACACCAACTTCCCGCCCCTCACGATATCCGCCTGGGTAATCCAGGGCCGGTCGAGCGGCTTGCCATTCAACGTTGCCGACTGGATGTACATGTTCTTTCGGGAATCGTGGTTCGCCACGATGACAAAGTCTTTCCCGTTCCTCAGCCGAAGGGTCACTCGAGGCAGCAGCGGGCTGCCGATAGCATAGACGGCATTGCCCGGGCAAACCGGATAAAAACCCATGGCGCTGAAAATGTACCAGGCGGACATCTGGCCGGCGTCATCGTTTCCCGGCAACCCGGCCGGACCGTCATGGTAGTCCCGCTCCATAACGGCTCTTACGTGTTGCTGCGTCTTCCACGGCGCCCCGGCGTAATCATAAAGATAGGGGATGTGATGGCTGGGTTCATTCCCCTGGTTGTCAAGATGGTGGGCAAAAAGGCCGTCGAGCTTGGCGATAAATTTCCCCCTTCCGCCGAGCACCTGGATGAGCCCCTGCACATCCTGCGGCACGAAGAAGGTGTATTGCCAGGGCACGCCTTCCGTGATGTAACTGGCCGGCTTCGTGGGGTCGAAAGGCACAACCCAGCTACCATCGCGGTGCCGGCCCCGCGCAAATCCCGTGCCGGGATCGATCACGTTACGCCAGTATTCAGACCTCTTCTGCATCACCGCCGCCTCGGAGGTTTTCCCAAGCCGCTTTGCAAACTCGCCAACCAGGGCGTCGTCATAGGCATAGGCAAGCGTGCGTGAAACCTGCTCGTTGCGATGGAACGCGTAGGTGACCGGATCTTCCAAAGGAATGAATCCGTACTTGAGGTAAGACTGCAGAGCCCGGCGGCCCCGCCCCAGTTTGTATTCGGCAAGCGGCGGAGTGACCGTGGCGTTCTTCACCACCAGCTTGTAAGCTTCCGCAACGTCGAAATGCCTCAGGCCTTTAACATAGGCGTCCACAAGCAGCGCCACCGTGTGGTCACCGACCATCTCGGCGGTGTAGTTGTTCCACAACGGGAAGGACGGCAAAAATCCGCCCTGCTCGCCCTTCAGCACCAACGACTGCATCATCTGCTGGTCTCGCACAGGGTCAATGATGGTCAGGAGCGGGTGCAGGGCGCGGAAGGTATCCCAGACGGAAAAATCGCCGTAGTACGCACCGTTTTCGATCTTGTGCAGCTTTCCCTGCTGCGCGAAGCCGTTGTAAGTTCCATCGGCATCGCTCGCCACTCTGGGCGCAAGTGAAGCATGATAGAGCGCAGTGTAAAAAGTCCGGCGCTGGGCGCGCGTCGCGCCCTGGATTTGAATGCGGTTCAGGCGTTTTTTCCAGGCCGCTGCCGTCTTCTGCTCAACGCCCTTAAAATCCCATCCGCCTTCTTCCCGGTCAAGGTTACGGGCGGCCTCTTTGAGACTTGTAAACGACGTGCCGATTTTGACCAGCAGCGGAGTCTTACCGGCGGCGAACGTGGCGTAGCCGCCCAGGCGCTTGCACCCGCCCTTCTGGCGCAGATCACCCGCGTGAATCGCGTTACCGCACCACGTACCGTACTTGCGGAAAGGCCGTTCGAAGCGGGCCACAAAATATCCGCTGAAGCCCGCGCTCTGCCCGGTTCCCAGGTAGATGCGTTGCACCGGATTGTAGCCCCGAATCTCCTGCCGTTTCGGGTCAATCTCGACAAAGCCCTCTCCGGGCTTTGCGTTGGGCTCGATCAGAACGCTCAATTGCGCGCCGGCCGGGGCCGTAATCCGCAACATCCCGGATCGGGTTGCACCGGTCATCTCAACCCGCTCCGAATAGCGCTCCAGGCGAACCGAGTAATAGGCGGGCGTCATAATTTCAGACTGGTGGCGAAAAACTGAAGCGCGATCTTCCGGCGTCACATGGACCGGGCCGGTCAGAGGCATCAGGGTGACGCTGCCGTACTCCTGGGCACAACTGCCGCTCAACCAGTGGCTCGCCCGGAAGCCGGTGATCCGAGGGTCGGTGTAATGATAGGGTGCCACGCACTTCCGCTCCGTGGGCTGCGTCTCAGGGGTCCAGTTGGTCATGGCAAACGGCATGCCGACTGCCGGAACCGTTTGTCCGCCGCCGCTGGTTCCCAGTAGAAGATCGACCGACTGAAAGGGAGATTGCGCACGGGCCCAAACGGCTCCTAATAGCAGCCCTGCGACTACCAGCAAAAGAACCTGCGCACGGCGGCGCACCTCAATAAAACAAGCGGCAAAACCTCCTGCTGTTGAAGTACAAAGAAACAGACCTGATTCCGATTTCATTAAGATTCTTGACCTTTCCTTAAATGCAAACGCGCAGCCGGCCGGCGTTCGAGGCAACGTCCCAAAATACCCTACAAGCCGCTATCGCGGCAAACTATCGAACCCGGGGCGGAATCCTGTCCGGTTTTCAAAAATGCACCGGCCTGCGGGCAGGCGTCTCGATTCGAGGCGCGCGGCTGCGGTCCGAGACCCCTGCCGGAGATTAGGGTTTACAAGCTTGAAAGCAACCCGCTAAAATGCTCTTGTAGCATTTGTTAAGTTCATCTGTCCCTATTCTGCTTATGTCGGACGTTCTCGCCATCTATCCAGGTTCTTTCGATCCCATTACCAACGGTCACTTTGACTTGATCGAGCGCAGCAGCAGGATTTTTGACCGCCTGATCGTTGCGTTGCTCACCAACGCCGAGAAAGAACCCATGTTCAGCGTCGAAGAGCGAGTGGAGATGCTGCGGGAAGTGACCCGAAACATGAACAACGTCAGCGTCGACACCTTCAGCGGCCTGCTGGTGGATTATGCCGTTCAAAAAAATGCCCGGGCCCTGGTGCGCGGTATTCGAGCCTTTTCCGACTATGAGTATGAACTGCGGATGGCCTTGATGAATCGCAAGCTGGAACCCAGGCTGGAGACCATGTTTCTGATGCCGGCTGAATCCTACGCCTATGTCAGTTCAAGGCTGGTGAAGGAAATTTTCCGGAACGGCGGATCGGTCAAAGAGCTGGTGCCGCCCGTGGTTGAAGAGCGTCTGCGGCAAAAGTTTAATTCCCAACGTCACGAGGTTTGATTGCAATGGAACTTTCTCAACGCATTTCACGAATTTCAGTTTCGTCAACGCTGGCCGTGGTTCAGAAGGCCGCCAAGCTGAGGGCCGAAGGTGTTAAGGTGGTAAGTTTTGGTGCCGGCGAACCCGACTTTGCGACTCCAGAAAACATCAAGCGGGCGGCGGTTGAGGCTCTCGACAACAATTTTACGAAATACACCCCGACCGGCGGGATTCTGGAACTGAAGCAGGCCATTATCGGCCGCCACTCAAAAGATTTCGGCTCCACTTACGCGGTTGAAGAATGCCTGGTGACGGTGGGCGGCAAGCAGGCCATCTTTGAGGCCGTAGCCGCCACCATCAACCACGGCGACGAAGTGATTCTCCCCGTGCCGTACTGGGTTTCTTTCCTCGATATCGTCAACTACGCGGGCGGCAAGCCGGTGCTGCTCCAAACCCGCGAAGAAGACGGTTTTAATGTCAAGGCGGAAGAAGTCGAGAAGCTCATCACGCCCAAGACAAAAATGTTGATCGTCAATTCGCCGAGCAATCCGAGCGGAGGCGTTGTTCCACCCGAAGAGATGGAAAAACTGCTGGACGTGGCCAAGCGGCACAACATCCTGCTGCTCTCCGATGAATGCTATTGCCAGTTTCTTTATGACGATCGCAAGCCGTTCTCACTGGGCAACTCCAGCAACCGCGAAAACCTGTTGATTGTGGGCTCCCTTTCCAAGACCTACGCCATGACGGGATGGCGCGTGGGCTTTGCCCTGGGACACCGGGATCTGCTCCGAAACATGCTGAAGCTGCAAAGCCATTCGACTTCCAATCCCACATCCTTCGCGCAAAAGGCGGCGGTCGAAGCCCTCAGCGGGCCGCAGGATTCCGTCCAGGAAATGCGGGCCGAATACGAGCGGCGGCGTAACCGCATCGTGGAAGGGCTGCGCGCGATTCCCGGCATCCAATGCGGGATGCCGGCGGGCGCCTTTTACGTCTACCCGAATGTGAGCGCCTACCTTAAGAAGGACGGTATCGGCGACGCCAAAACACTGGTGGACCGATTGCTGGATGAGGCACACGTAGCACTGGTGCCCGGCACAGCTTTCGGAACCGCCGACCACGTTCGAATCTCCTATGCAACTTCTCAGGAGTTGATCGACGAGGGATTGCAACGGATGAAAGAGTTCTTTGGACGGCTCTAAGCGATCGATGCCCAAGCTCACCGCGCCGCTCAAGCTGGCGCCCATTTTCAAACCGAAGGTCTGGGGGCGGAACGACCTGGAACCCTTGTTCGATCACCCCGCCGCCGGCGAGGGCGCCAAGCCTTCCTGGCAAAGGCGCGCGCGGCCGGACACGGATGAGCCGATCGGCGAAGCCTGGATCACGGACGACAGTTCGCGCTTCTTGACGGGGCCGCTGGCCGAAACCACGCTCGGCGAGGCCTCGCACAAATTTCGCAGCAGGCTCTACGGCGCCAACTGGAAGGGTGGACGGTTTCCCATCCTGGCGAAATACCTGTTCACCAACGACTGGCTGTCGGTGCAGGTACATCCCGACGACCGGTACGCGCGAAACCACGAGTCCGGCAGCCTCGGCAAGTGTGAGATGTGGTACATTCTTCACGCCGATCCCGGGGCGGAATTCCTGCTGGGGCTGAAGCCGAACACGACCCGGGAGATGCTGCGCGCTGCGTGCGAGAGGGGTGCGAGCAAAGAATTGCTCCAGCGATTTCGTCCCAAGACGGGAGAAGTGGTTTTTGTGCCGCCCGGAACGGCCCACGCTCTCGGGCCGGGACTGGTGCTGTTTGAGGCCGAGCAGAACTCCAACGTCACCTACCGGCTTGATGATTTCGGCCGCCCGGGGCTCGATGGAAAGCCGCGGCCGCTGCACCTTGAAAAGGGCCTGGAGGTGACCCAACCCGAGCTTCCGGTTTACCGGAATCTTCCGCGCATTGTGACGCGCGAACCTTTCGGCTTCCGGCGCTTCCTGGTAGCGAGCCGCTATTTTGCCGTGGAAGAGCTGGCCCTGCAAAAGACGGCTCATTTTACGCCGCCCGCTGAGCGCGCCGAAACGCTGGCGATTGTGGCGGGCGAGGGGCGAGTGGAAAACTCCGCCGGGTGGCTGGGATATCAGGAAGGCGACGCATGGCTGGTGCCGCCGGGATCAGATCCCTATCGAATCGCTCCCACCGAGCGGACGAGGTTGATCAAGTTTTACATTCCAAATCTCGATGAAGATTTCCGCCGGATCGGCTCGCGGAGAAGCGTGAAATCCTCAGAATTAGAAAAGCTTTTTTTTAAATCCTGACTTGCATGGGCAAAACTGTAAAGCCGAAGAATTCCGAGTTCGGGCATGTCTACACCGTCATTATGGCGGGCGGCAGCGGGACGCGTTTCTGGCCGCTGAGCCGACGCAAACGTCCCAAGCAGCTGCTTGACATCTTCGGCAGCACAACCCTTCTGGAGCAAACCGTCGAAAGGCTCAAGGGAGTAACCCCGCCCGAACGCATCTACGTTTTTACCAACCAATACGTGCACGGCGAGATCGTGCGCCGCCTCCCGCAAATTCCCCGGCGGCAGATTGTCGCTGAGCCCGCTCAGCGCAACACCGCACCAACCATCGGCCTGGCCGCGCACGAAATTCTGCGGCGCGATCCCGCCGGCGTGATGGCCATTCTGCCGGCCGACCACGTGATCAAAAAGCCCGCGGCCTTCCGCAAATCGCTCAAGGCCGGCTGTCGCTGGGCACAGGATGGGGACCGGTCCGTTGTACTGGGCATCCACCCAACCCGTCCGGAAACCGGTTACGGGTACGTCCGCCTGGGAGGGCCCGCTGGCCGTGCCGGGAACCAGGACATTTTGCGGGTTGAAAAGTTTACTGAGAAGCCGAAACTGCCCTTGGCCCGCCGGTATGTAGCCTCCAAACGCTATCTTTGGAACGCCGGGATGTTTATCTGGCGCGCCTCAACCCTGATCGAAAACCTGCAGCGCCTGCAACCCCAAATGGCGCGCGGCCTTGAGCGGATTGCGGCCGCGGGCGGAATCGACAACCCCCGCTCGCTGAAAAGACTGTTTCCCCGCCTTGAGAAGATTTCCATTGACTACGCGCTGATGGAAAACCTTACGGAAGTCTACGCCGTGGCCGCCGACATTGGCTGGAGCGACGTGGGAAGCTGGGCCGTCGCCTACGAGCTGAGCGCCAAGGACAAGAGCGGCAACGTCCGGCCGCTCAATTCCATCTCGATTGACGGCGCGGGCAATATGCTGGTGTCCGACAAACAGTTTGTTGTCACGATCGGCGTGGAGAATTTAATTGTCGTTGAGACCGGCGACGCGCTGCTGGTTTGCGCGCGCGACCGCTCGCAGGACGTGGGCAAAGCAGTTCAGCAACTTGAACAACTGAAAATGAAAAGGTTGCTGTAATCTGAACGAAGCAATCCCACAATGCACTCGCCCGCCCGGGCTAGGAGAATAACTCTGAGTCATTCTGCAGGGAACATCAAATTCGGAACCGACGGTTGGCGCGGCATGATCGGCGACACTTTCATTTTTGAAAACGTGCGCCGCGTGGCCGCCGCGATTGCACGCTATGTGCGAAACGAAGGGCGCCCGGAACGCGGCCTGGTGGTGGGCTATGATACGCGCTTCCTTTCGCCCGAGGCCGCCCAGCAAGCCGCCCGCCAGGCTGCCGCCGAAGGCGTTCCGGTCTTTCTTGCCCAGGGCCCGACGCCCACTCCCGCCACGAGCTACGCGGTCGTGGCGCGGCATGCCGCCGGAGGCATGATGATTACCGCCAGCCACAATCCCGGCATCTGGAACGGCATCAAATTCAAGGCCGACTATGGAGGCTCGGCTTCGCCGGCCATCATGAAGCGGATTGAAACTTATCTCCCGGATGAGGACCCTTGCGCAAGCCATTCAAACAGTCCGGGCTCCGCGCCAATTGAAACCGTTGATCTTGTCACCCCTTATCTGGAACGACTTAAAGAAATCGTGCCGCTGGACCGAATTCGATCGAGCGGCAGGCGCTTTGTGATCGATCCCATGTTCGGCGCCGCGCGCGGCTGTCTTGCCCGACTGTTCGACGAAGCCGGTATCCCCTATTCTGAAATTCACGGCGAGCACAATCCCCTGTTCCCCGGCATCAATCCGGAGCCGATTGAGCCGCACATGACGGCCTTGCGACAGGCCGTCGTTACCCGGAGGGCCGACGCGGGGTTTGCCACCGACGGCGACGCGGACCGCCTGGGGGCCGCCGACGCGCAAGGCAACTATGTGGATTCGCACAAGATCTTTTCTATCCTCCTCCGGCATCTGGCCGGAGAGCTGAAGCGCCGGGGCGAGGTGGTCAAAACCTTCTCGACCACCCAGATGATTGACAAGCTGGCTGCGAAATACGGCCTGCCGCTCCACGTCACACCCATCGGGTTCAAATACATTTGCGAATTGATGCTGGCCCGGCAGGTTCTGATCGGCGGCGAGGAAAGCGGCGGCATCGCCGTCGGCGGACATCTGCCGGAGCGCGACGGCATTTTGAATTCGCTTTATCTGGCCGACATCATCGCCACCCGCGGAAAAGAACTCGGCGAACTGGTCCGAGAACTCGAAGCCGAATTCGGCCCGCACCATTACGGGCGGGTGGATATGGAGATCAACCTGGA
>CAYWMN010000056.1:0-18332 GCA_964459065.1 uncultured Acidobacteriota bacterium
GCCGAACCATGCCGGCGCCGGCTGGCCCCTTTGCATAGCACGCGCCGACTGGTAGGAGTCCACAACCATATAGAAATAAAATGCGGCAGCCCCCCAGCCGAAGACAGGTCCCAGGGGTCCCGCGGCTCTGTGATGCAATCCAATCAGAGAGCCGAAGATGAGGACCTGCAGAATCGCCTTGACGAACTGGCCGTTATAGATGGCGCCCACTCCCGGAATAAACCCCAGGGCTAGGGCGACTCCGGGGTTCGGACTGTCTCCGGGGCTGCCGATTGAATTCCACGCCGGGGATTTGAGCCGCGCCTCAAGGCAGTTTTCACAATAGATTGTTCCGGCCACCTCGCGTTTGCATCCGTCGCACAATGGCCGCCCGCACTGGGTGCAATAAACAACCGAATCGGTTTCAGGGTGATTAGCACATTTCATGAGGCTGAACCTCCTTGAGCTTGCCCGGTGGGGGAGGGCATCGGTCGAGTATTTTCATAAGCCAGCACCTGTTTTCCTGAAAGATCGCTGCCTTCGGAGCGTTCCGGCCCATTCAGCCGGGGGCTCGGCTGGATTTCCGGCGGGCGCGGCTCAGGCTCAACTTGGCGGAAGCGGGACTCAATTTCATACACGATTCGAAGATCGTAACAGAACTTTTCAGCCCGAGCGTAAAATAGATGCCCGGTTCGGCTTGCTTCGTTGTACCAGGTGGACGGGTTCAAGTCTTCCATTGATAAACTTTGCAGCCGGAGTCCCGATACATTCGCCAGCAGGGATACCGAAAACACAATCATGGCGATTCCATAAGCCAATCGTGGCTGCTGCAACCCTCGCAGGACGGCCGCAACCCGCTCCAGCAATGTTGGTTGTCTTTGATTCAGCGTGGCCGCGAGGATCCTGGCGGCAAGCCAGGGCGGAGGCGGAATCTTGTCGGCTGCCTGGCATGCCTGGATGGCTGATTGAACATCCTCAATCACACTCCGGCAATGGGCGCAGGCTTCCAGGTGGTTTTCAACCTGGGCTCGCTGCATGCTGGTGAGGTGCCCCTCAAGATATTCACTGGCCAGGTTTTCGATCTCCAGGTGCGTCACGTTCTCAGTCCTTTCCCTATCTACTCCATACGTTTTAAGACTCGCGCCAGTTCCAATCGTCCACGATTGATCCGAGATTTTACGGTACCTTCAGGAACGCCCAGAATTTGGGCGGCCTCGGCATAGTTTAAATCCTGTAAGTCCTTTAAGATCAATGCGTCGCGCAGGTGGGGAGGGAGCTTGTTGAGGGCGCGTTGCAGCCATTCTTTTCTCTCCCGCTGCTCAATGCGGCCGATGGCATCGTCTCTTGGTTGGTTGATTTGCTCAAGTTTTGGCAATTGATCTTCAAGCGGCGTATTCAAACGATCTTTTTTTGTCCGGCGGTAATGATCCACCAGATGATTGCGCGCCACACGATTCAGCCACACCTGAAAGCTTCCTACCTGCGGGTTGTAGGTCCGTAAAGACTGAAAGGCTTTGATAAAAATTTCCTGGGTCAAATCTTCCGCGTCCTCGCGGCTGCCGGTGAAGCGATAGCAACGATTGTATATTTTCGGGGTGTGGGCGTTGATTAAAGTCTCCCAGGCTGAGTCTTGGCCGGCGAGGCAGCGCTTTACCAATTCGAGATCGGGATCGAAGGGAGAACGCATGGGGACATCATCCGGATCGGTCGCCAGCCGCGATTCGCCGGCTTCCCAGACTCCCACAGAAAGGTTCGGCCAATTCTACCAGAACCGGTGAACCTCGTCATCGTTGCCGCTTTTCGTCCTCAAGTGGCTCTGCCGGCGTAAAGCTTGCGCCTGTTTCTGATTCTGGCATCGGTTGATCAAGGCATTTCTGAGTAGTAAAATAGGGAATGTCCAATGCCGAGGCGATTCGCCCGACGGTCTCAGGCGCAGCCTGACAAGCTGCGGGGTAACCGCAACAGAGAAGCCTAAACGGGCAGCTGCCCTGCTGCCACTGAGGCAGTCGCAACTTATCCCATCCACAGAAGCGGAGGAGTGAGCGTTTGATACCCGAAACCGGATCATCCAGGCTGACCTATTCACCGATCTCGCCGTCGCGAGTGATTATAGAAAATGTGCATCCGGAAATCGACGGCGGCCGGTTTGCCGTCAAGAGGACGGCCGGCGAGCAGGTTTTGGTGACCGCGGATATTTTTACTGATGGCCACGACGCCCTTTCAGCCTGCGTCTTATTCCGCCGCAGCGGTGAGTCGTCATGGCATGAAACCCCCATGCAGGCGGAAGTTAATGACGCCTGGCACGCGTCGTTTGAGGTGCTGGAGCTGGGGCAATATGAATACACGATCCACGCCTGGATTGACCATTTTTCCTCCTGGCGGCGGGATATCAAAAAGAAAGCGGACGCCGGAGTTGAAATCCTGAATGACATCCTGACCGGTGCGGGTCTGGTGCGGGAAGCCGTGGAGCGCGCACCGGAGGAGTTTGCCCTGGAACTTCAAGGCTTTGTGAACCTGTTGGAGGCTCCCAAAGAAGGTGGCGGTGGCTTGCAGGAAGCCCTCGCCGCCGCCCTCGACGATAAACTGGCGCGCCTGATGGCGCAGTTTCCTGATCGAAGAGCCGCAAGAGAATACGAAAAGACCCTGGTGGTGGAGGTGGATCGGGAGAGGGCGCGATTCGGGGCCTGGTACGAGATGTTTCCCCGGTCATCAACTGCTGAAGCGGGCCGCCATGGGACGTTCCGGGACTGTATCGAGCGGCTCCCTTACGTGGCGGAAATGGGTTTTGATATTCTTTACCTGCCCCCCATTCATCCGATCGGCCGGGATCATCGGAAAGGGAAAAACAACAATCCCAAGTGTTTGCCGGAAGAGGCTGGCAGCCCGTGGGCCATTGGGGCGGCCGAAGGCGGCCACAAGGCCATTCATCCGCAACTGGGGACGCTTGAGGACTTTCATCAACTGGTTGCTGCCGCCCGCGAATTCGGTCTTGAGGTGGCTTTAGACATCGCTTTCCAGTGTGCTCCGGATCATCCCTATGTAAAGGAACACCCGGACTGGTTTCGTTGGCGGCCGGACGGGTCTGTGCAGTATGCGGAAAATCCTCCCAAGAAATATGAAGACATCTACCCGCTGAACTTTGAATGCGGCGATTGGAAGAAACTCTGGGAGGAACTGAAGAGCGTCATGCTCTATTGGGTTGATCAGGGGGTGCGTATTTTCCGGGTTGATAACCCCCATACGAAGCCTTTTGAGTTCTGGGAGTGGGCGATTCGGGAGATTAAGAAACAACACCCCGACATCATTTTCCTGGCGGAAGCTTTTACGCGCCCCAAGGTCATGTATCGGCTGGCCAAGCTTGGGTTCAGCCAATCCTACACATACTTTGCCTGGCGGAACAACAAGTGGGAATTGACCGAGTATTTCACGGAATTGACGCAAACCGACGTGCGGGAGTTCTTCCGGCCCAACCTTTGGCCCAATACTCCTGACATTTTGACGGAATATCTCCAGGCCGACGGCCGGCCCGCTTTTGTGGCGCGCCTGGTTCTGGCGGCGACCCTGGGGGCCAATTACGGAATTTACGGTCCGGCTTTTGAGCTCTGCGAGAACAAGCCTCTCCATGCGGGGAGCGAAGAATATCTGAATTCAGAAAAGTATGAAATCAGGAACTGGGACATCAATCGCCCTGATAGCTTAAAAGAGCTTATCGCCAGGGTCAACCAGATCCGGCATGAGAATCCGGCGTTTGAAAGCAACGAACGTCTGCGGTTCCATTCCCTCGACAACGATGAGTTGATTGCTTACAGCAAAGTGACGAAGGATCTGTCCAATATCATTCTCGTGGTGGTGAACCTCGACGTTCGGCATACGCAGTCCGGCTGGCTGGACGTCCCGCTCGACGATTTCGGGCTGGACCCGCATCAAACCTATCAGGCCCATGATCTGCTGACCGAGTCCCGTTTTCTATGGCAAGGCAGCAGGAACTATATCGAATTGAATCCGCAGGTCATGCCAGCCCATATTCTGAAGATTCGCCGCCGCGTTCGCAGTGAGCGCGATTTCGACTATTTCATGTAGCGGCGCTTCGGCGCAGAGGCTAGGGCATCGCATCGAACCAAATGTGGCCTGGCGATGGATTAATTGCAGATCCTCGCAGGCTGCAGCAACACATTCTGGGGGCGGAATGGATATCCCGAATTTGAGCTTAATCGACGACTGGGAAACCATTTTCCAAACGGATGCGAAAGCGGATCTCGAAAAGATTCTGCCGGGTTATCTTCGCACGCAGCGCTGGTTTGGTGGGAAGGCGCGGAGGATCGCCTCTGTTGAAGTTGAGGACTCGGTTCGGATTTCTTATGGTTCAACGTCAGCCCACATGGCCTTTGTGCGAGTTAATTACGGGGAAGGCAGCCCTGATACCTATGCGTTGCCGCTTGTTTCCGTTTCGGGGGCAGAAGCTGACAAAATCCGTTCAGAGAACCGGAATTCGATCCTGGCTCGAATGACGTCAGGCGATTCGGCGGCGCTTCTTGTAAACGCCATGCAGGTCCAGGAGTTCTGCCGTGTGCTGTTGGATGCCATTGCCGGATCGAAGATTTTTAGAAGCCCCACGGGAGCCGAAGTTCGCGGAGTGCCGTCACGGGTTTTGGGCCGTCTTGCCGGCCGGGATGCAAGCCGCCTTGTGCCGTCGTTGGGGCGCGCGGAACAAAGTAATAGTTCAGTTCTTTATGGTAATCGCTTGATCCTGAAGGTGTTTCGCCGGCTCAGCGAAGGGATTAATCCTGACCTGGAAGTGGGGGCTTTTCTGACGGAGGCAGGGTATGCTCATATCCCGCCGGTGGGTGGCTCCCTTGAATATCGAAAGGCTACGGGGGAGCTGATAACCCTGGGAATCCTGCAAGCGTTTGTCCGCAACCTGGGCGACGCGTGGAGTTTTACCCTGAAAGCTCTTTCTGAATATTATGAGCGGGTGAAGTCAATGGCCCAAACACCTGAGCCGGAGGCTTTGCCGGAAGCCAGGGGCCTGATTGGAAATTACCTGGCTGCGGTTGAATTGCTGGGGAGAAGAACGGCGGAACTGCACTTGGCCCTGGCTTCGGATAAGAAGAATCCGGACTTTGCTCCCGAGCCTTTTTCCGCGGCCTATCAACGCTTGCTCCATCAGTCGATCCAGGACTTGGCGATACAAACCTTCCAGTTGCTGGACGAACGAATGCCGGAGTTGCCGGAAGCGATCAAGGGTGAGGCCGGGCGGGTTCGGAGCCTGGAGGCGCAGGTGCTCGACCGGTTCCGTTGGATTCTCGACCGGGAAATAAACGGTCTGCGAACCCGTGTGCATGGCGATTATCATTTGGGGCAAGTCCTTTATACCGGCAACGATTTTGTCATCATTGACTTTGAAGGGGAACCGGCGCGGCCCATCAGCGAGCGGCGGATCAAGCGATCTCCGCTGCGGGACGTAGCGGGCATGTTGCGCTCCTTTCACTACGCGGCCTACGGCGCGCTCAGGGACCGGGCCGCAGCAAGTCCGGCGGAGGGCGGAGGGCTTGCTGAAATGGAATCGTGGGCGAACTCCTGGTATGCGGTGGTTTCCACGGCCTTTATGAACGCTTACCTGGCCGTTGCCGGCCAGGCGGAATTCCTGCCGCAAGACCGGGAAGAATTGACAGCATTGTTGGAGGTCTACGAGCTTGAAAAGGCTATCTATGAGATGGCGTATGAGCTGAACAACCGGCCGGATTGGCTCAGGATTCCGGTGCGCGGAGTTCTTCAAGTGTTGGGGCGCTACGAGTGAGAAGACGAGCGAAACTCTGGTCAGAAAGCGGACGTGGTGGCTGGTAGCAAGCAGACGACAGATCGGTCTTTACGGGAGTTGGCCCGGCTGCATGGGATTCAACTCTCCTATCAGAACATTCTCGACGGGCGGCGGAGCGGCGCATCTCCGGAAGTTCTGATAGCCATCCTGCGCGCTCTTGGGTTGCCGGTCTTGAGCGAGAAGGATATCGAGGGCTCGTTGCGGGAGAGCCGGCGCCAGTTGGGAAGGGGTGGTTCCGGACCGGTTGCCGTGGCCTGGGACGGCCGAAGCTCGAGGATTCGCGTTCCTGTTGGCCGCGCGCGGACGCGCTGCCGGTGTTTGCTCCGGCTGGAAAATGGCGATGAGAAGGCGTGGGAGATTCGGCCGGTGCGCGCAGGCAAACCGTCCGGCGCTGCAAAGCCGGAAGCTGAGGAGCCTTCGGGCTGGCTTGCCGATATTCAATTGTCCGGGAAATTGCCCCACGGTTATCACCAACTGTCCGTTATGGCCGGGTCAGACGCTGAGCAGGTTCTGATCATTTCCGCGCCGCGCAGCGCTTATGTTAATCGGGGCCAGGCCGAAGAGAAATCCTGGGGCGTTTTCATGCCGGTCTACGCTCTCCGATCGAATTCTAACTGGGGCGTAGGCGATCTGGGCGATCTCAGCAACCTGAGGAATTGGACTCACGACCAGGGCGGCTCGATCGTCGGAACGCTGCCGATGCTGGCGTCATTCCTGGATGAGCCCTTTGACCCAAGCCCTTATTCGCCGGTGAGCCGAATGTTTTGGAATGAGCTATTCCTGGACATGAGCAAGATCCCGGAGCTTGACCGGTGCCCTGCCGCGCAAGAGTTGGTGCGGTCGAGGGCTTTTCAGGCGGAGCTTGCCGAACTGCGGTCACAGCCTCAGGTTGATTACCGGCGCGCCATGGCGCTGAAGCGCAAGGTTCTGGAACTACTGGCAGCATCGATCTTTGACGGTGCGTCCACGCGGCGGGAGGAGCTCCTGCAATATGTGAAATCGCAGCCCGAACTAGAGGATTACGCGCGGTTTCGCGCGACCTGCGACCGGCGCCGTGCCTCCTGGTGGACGTGGCCCGAGCGACTGCGCGACGGAAAGCTGACTTCCCGTGACTACAACATGGAGGCGGTGCGCTATCACCTTTACGTCCAATGGTTGGCCGAGGGACAGATTCGCGGGTTTACCCGGGGAGGCGGCGATGGTGACAATGGCCTCTACCTGGACCTGCCCTTGGGGGTTAACCCTGACGGGTATGATGTCTGGCGCTATCGCTCGTCATTTGCCCTTGACGCCAGCGCGGGCTCGCCACCCGACAGTTTTTTTACCAGGGGGCAGGATTGGGGGTTTCCCCCGATGCATCCGGAAAAGATCCGCGAAGACGGCTACGGGTATTTTCGCAAAGCGCTAGAGCATCATCTCTCTCATACCCGCGTTTTGCGCCTTGATCATGTCATGAACCTGCATCGCTTGTTCTGGGTCCCGAAAGGTTTTGAACCGCGAGAGGGCGCTTACGTGCATTATCGGGCGCACGAACTGTATGCCATCCTGGCGCTTGAATCAGTGCGGAACCATGCCCTGATCGTGGGCGAAGATTTGGGAACTGTTCCGGGCTATGTCCGTCCGGCGTTGAAGCAGCACGGGGTACGCAGGATGTATGTCATGCAATTTGAAGTTAAACCCAGCCCACGGAGGCCACTTCCTGATCCTCCCGCAAGTTCGCTCGCGTCCCTCAATACCCATGACATGCCGACCTTTGCGGGGTTTTGGGAGGGGTTGGATGTTCAAGACCGCGTGGAACTGGGCTTGCTGGATGAAGCGGGCGCCGCCCGTGAGTTGGCCATGCGAAGCAAATTGCGAAACGCACTGGTCAATTCCTTGTGTCCAGGGGCATGCCGGGACCAGGCGGTTGCCCAGGTTGTGAAGGCTTGCCTCCTGTATTTGGCTTCAAGCCGTAGCCGCATGGTGATTGTGAATCTTGAAGATCTCTGGTTTGAGAAGCAACCGCAAAACGTTCCCGGGACGTGTACAGAACGGCCCAACTGGAAGCGGAAGGCTCGATACAGCCTGGAAGAAATTGCCGGGATGGAACCGGTTGCAGAAATGTTAAGAATGGTGGACGCCGCAAGGCGGGGAATGGAGGTGCGATGAATATGCCTGAAAATCCATTGATGCAGACGGGGACGCACGCCGGGGGATTGTCGCCTGTTCGGTATGAGAAGTCGACGCTGACGGACGAGGATCTCTATCTCTTCAACGAAGGGTCCCACTACCGGCTTTATCAGAAGCTGGGCGCACACGCGGGCAAGCTTGATGATGAGGAAGGGTGCAGCTTCGCCGTCTGGGCGCCGAATGCCGAGCGCGTCACCGTGATGGGGGACTTTAACAATTGGAACAAAGGGAGCCATCCGCTCCGCACCCGAGGGGACTCGGGAATTTGGGAAGGGTTTATCCCGGGGATTACAAAGGGAACGCAATACAAGTACCACGTTGCGTCCCGGTACCAAGGCTATCGAGTCGATAAGACGGACCCTTTCGCGTTGTTTCGGCAGGTCCCGCCTGATACAGCCTCCATTGTGTGGGATCTGCAATACGAGTGGGGTGATCAGTCTTGGATGGAAAACCGGCATCAGCATAATTCGCTCGCGAGCCCGCAATCGGTGTACGAGGTTCACCTGGGCTCCTGGGCGCGTGTGCCGGAAGAGGACAACCGTTCCCTGACTTACCGCGAACTGGCGAAAAAACTGACCGACTACGTCCTTCGCCTTGGATTCACCCATGTCGAATTCCTTCCGGTGATGGAGCATCCTTTCAGCGGGTCCTGGGGTTACCAGACTACCGGCTACTTTGCCCCCACCAGCCGTTTCGGGACCCCCCAGGATTTCATGTACCTGATTGATTACCTTCACCAGCATGGAATCGGAGTTTACCTGGATTGGGTCCCTTCGCATTTTCCTACCGATGAGCACGGGCTCGCGTACTTTGACGGAACGCATCTTTTTGAGCACGCGGATCCCCGGCAGGGTTTTCACCCGGATTGGGGAAGCTATATCTTCAATTACGGCCGCAATGAGGTTCGCAGTTTTCTGATGAGCAGCGCCTTGTTGTGGCTTGACGTTTACCATGCCGACGGGCTGCGGGTGGACGCTGTTGCGTCGATGCTTTACCTGGACTACTCGCGCAAAGAAGGCGAATGGATTCCCAACCAGTACGGCGGGCGGGAGAACCTTGCGGCGATCGAGTTTCTGCGGCGTTTCAACACCGATGTCTACTCCGCGCATCCGGATGTTCAAACGATGGCCGAAGAATCAACCTCCTGGCCGATGGTGTCACGCCCCACGTACGTGGGCGGTTTGGGTTTTGGAATGAAGTGGGACATGGGCTGGATGCACGACATGCTGCAGTATATGAGTCGCGATCCCATTTTCCGGAGGTACAATCACAGTGATCTGACCTTCCGGATGCTTTACGCCTTTACGGAAAACTTCCTGTTGCCTTTGTCGCACGATGAAGTGGTTCACGGCAAGGGTTCATTGATCGGCAAGATGCCCGGGGATGAATGGCAGCGGTTTGCGAACCTGCGCCTGCTGCTGGGAACGATGTACGCGCAGCCGGGCAAGAAGTTGCTGTTTATGGGAAGCGAGTTCGGGCAAGTGCGGGAATGGACCCACGACGGGAGCCTGGAGTGGCATGTCCTTCAGTATCCCAATCACGCCGGCGTTCAAAAATGGGTGGAGGACCTGAATCACGTTTACCGGCGCGAGGCGGCCCTTCACCAGATCGATTCTGACCCGGCGGGTTTCGAATGGATCGACTGCAATGACAGCGACCAGAGCGTTTTGACCTTCATGCGCAAAGGGCAATCGGAGCAGGATCGGATCGTCGTAGCGTGCAATTTTACGCCGATGCCGCGAGCCAACTACCGGGTTGGCGTTCCCCGAGGCGGTTTTTGGAGGGAAATCCTGAATAGTGATGCACCCCAGTATTGGGGCGGTGGATGGGGAAACCTTGGCGGGGTCCAAGCCGTGCCGATCCCCTGCCACGGGCGTTCGCATTCAGTGTCGCTGACGCTTCCCGCCCTCTCCATCATTTTTCTCAGGAGCGAGGGGCCTCAGGGATGAACTGTTCTCTAGGGGCAACGCTTTTGGGAGAACATCGCTGCCAGTTCCTTGTGTGGGCCCCGCTGGCCCGGAAGGTGGAGTTGCATCTTGTTGCTCCAGTGGACCGAACGGTTGAGATGCAGCCGGTTGGTCGGGGCTATCACCAGGTTCTTGCTAAAGATGTAGGCCCGGGAACCCGTTATTATTATCATTTGGACGCTCAAACCGAATGGCCCGACCCCGCATCCCGCTTTCAGCCTGAGGGCGTTCATGGCCCTTCGGAAGTGGTGGATAATGCTTTCCCGTGGGAAGACACTTCATGGGAGGGCATCGAATTCGGCGACTACATTCTCTATGAACTCCACGTGGGAACCTTCACCGAGGAAGGAACCTTTGAGGCGGCAATTGCCCACCTTGACGAACTCCGCGACCTGGGCGTTTCCGCCATTGAACTGATGCCGGTCAGCCAGTTTCCCGGGGCGCGCAACTGGGGATACGACGGAGCTTTTCCCTACGCGGTCCAAAACTCCTACGGGGGACCGCGGGCGTTGAAGGCGCTGGTCAACGCCTGCCATCTGCGGGGCATGGCCGTGGTCCTCGACGTTGTCTATAATCACCTTGGCCCGGAAGGGAATTACCTGGGGAACTTCGGAAACTACTTTACCGACCGGTACCGAACGCCCTGGGGGCCGGCCATCAACTTTGACGGCTCCGGCAGCGACGAAGTCCGGCGCTACTTTATTGAAAACGCGCTTGACTGGGTCACGGAGTTCCATTTTGACGCACTGAGGCTGGACGCCGTTCATGCCATTGTGGATCCGTCGGCGCGTCCCTTTCTGGAGGAACTCGGCCTTGCCGTTCATCAGGAGGGGGAGCGGCTCGATCGCAAGGTCTACGTGATCGCGGAAAGCGACCGGAACGATTCAAGGATGATTCGCCGCCGTGGGCGAGGGGGCTACGGTCTTGATGCGCAATGGAACGACGATTTCCATCACGCGGTGCACGCGCTGCTGACCGGGGAGCGGAACGGTTATTACGCCGACTTCGGAAAAGTCACCCAGTTAGCGAAAGCCTACCAGGAAGGTTTTGTTTATTCGGGACAGTATTCAATATTTCGCGATCGCCGGCACGGAAACGACTCAAGCGACCTGCCCCCGAACCAGTTCGTGGTATTTGCGCAAAATCACGACCAGATCGGAAACCGGATGTTGGGCGAGCGGCTGAGCGGGCTGATTTCATTCGAGGCGCAGAAACTGGCCGCGGGACTGCTGCTGCTGTCGCCTTTTGTCCCGCTGCTTTTTATGGGCGAGGAATATGGGGAAACGTCTCCGTTTCAATACTTCGTCAGCCATTCTGACCCATCGCTGGTTAAAGCCGTCCGGCAAGGCCGCCGGAGAGAGTTTGCCACGTTCGAGTGGCGCGGGAAGCTTCCGGACCCGCAGTCGGAAAGCACTTTTCAAAGAAGCAAATTGAACCACGAACTCCGCCATGAGGGCGAGCATTTGGCTTTATACCAACTGGTTCGGGAATTGATCCGGCTCCGCAAGGAACTCCCGGCCTTGTCCGGCGACGGCAAGCAGGAGAGGGAGGCGATTGCTTGCGAAAGGGAAAAGATTTTATGGGTCAGGCGCCGGCGCGGCAGCCATCAGGCCATCGCCGTTTTTAATGCGGGCGAGACGGCCCAAAGCGGAACGCCGCATTTCCCGATCCTGGGGCTGAAGAAGGTTCTGGACTCGGGTGAACGGCGATGGGGTGGCCGTCGAAGCGAAAATCCTGATACACTGGAAACCAAGCGGGACAACATCTTCTCGATCTCCGCAAAATCATTTGTTCTTTATCACACGAACTGACGTCGCGAAAACTATGGGAGAACGATACATCTGTATCCACGGACATTTTTACCAGCCGCCCCGGGAGAATCCCTGGCTGGAAGCCATTGAAAGGCAGGATTCCGCCTATCCCTATCATGACTGGAACGAGCGGATTGCCTCGGAATGTTACGGGCCGAACGGAAGTTCACGGATCCTTGACAGCGAGGGGCGGATTGAAGAAATCGTCAACAATTACTCGAAGATGAGTTTCAATTTCGGCCCCACTTTGCTGGCATGGCTGGAGCGGAAGGCTCCGGAAATCTATCGGGCCGTGTTGGAGGCGGATCAACAGAGTCGGAAGAATTTTTCCGGACACGGGTCGGCACTGGCCCAGGCTTACAACCACATGATTCTGCCCCTTGCCAACAGCCGGGACAAAGAAACGCAGGTGAACTGGGGCCTTCGCGACTTCGAGCGCCGGTTCGGGCGGAAGCCGGAAGGAATGTGGCTTCCTGAAACCGCGGTTGACCTGGCCACCCTGGATATTCTTGCCCAGCAGGGAATTAAATTTACGATCTTATCTCCTTACCAGGCATCGCGGGTTCGGGCCCTTGGCGCCCGTCATTGGCGGGACACCACCGGGGGCCGGGTTGATCCTTCAATGGCTTATCGAATCCGGCTTCGCTACGGCCGGAGTATGAACATCTTTTTCTATGACGGCCCCATCTCGCGAGCCGTCGCTTTTGAAGGCCTGCTGGCGAAGGGTGAACTCCTTGCCGAACGGCTGCTCGGGGCCTTTTCGGAAAATCGCGAGGCGGCGCAGTTGGCTCATATTGCAACCGACGGTGAAACCTACGGCCACCATCACTCCTACGGGGACATGGCGCTCGCCTACGCTCTCCGGTACATCGAAAGCAAAAACTTTGCCCAATTGACCAACTATGGCGAGTTCCTTGAACGTCATCCGGCCACGCACGAGGTCCGAATTATTGAGAACAGTTCCTGGAGTTGCCCACACGGCGTTGAACGCTGGCGAAGCGACTGCGGTTGCAATAGCGGAGGACATCCGGACTGGCATCAGAAGTGGCGCGGACCTTTGCGGGAAGCCCTCGATAGTTTGCGGGACGAGATTGCTCCCCTGTTCGGCCGGAAGGGCAAGAGCTACCTGAAGCAGCCGTGGCTTGCGCGCAACGACTATATTGAAGTGGTGCTGGACCGTTCCGAAGAGAACGTCAGCAGGTTTCTTGACCGTCACTCCAGCCGCGATCTGAGCGCTCGCGAAAGGACTGAAGCTCTCAAGTTGATGGAACTGCAGCGGCATTTAATGCTGATGTACACCAGTTGCGGCTGGTTCTTCGATGAGCTTTCAGGCATTGAAACCGTTCAGGTAATCCAATACGCCGGACGCGCCCTCCAGCTGGCGGATGAGCTATTGGGAAAACGCTTTGAGGCGGCTTTTCTGGACCGACTGGAGATGGCGAAAAGCAATATTCCCGAGCACGCAGACGGACGTGCGATTTTTGAGGATTTCGTTCGCCCTGCTGCCGTTGATTTGAAAAAGGTAGGAGCCCACTACGCAGTCAGTTCTTTGTTTGAACATTACAACCATGAAATCAATATCTATTGTTACAGCCTGAACCTTGAAGACTCCAAGCTGTTGCACGAAGGCAAGATTCGACTGGCGGTTGGAAGAGTCAATGTCACCTCGGAGATTACGTGGGAATCCGCGCAGATTACGTTCGGTGTGCTGCACCTTGGCGATCATAATCTGACCGGAGGGGTCCGGGAATTTCTCGGCGAAGCCGCCTACCAGGATATGGTGGAGGAAGTAACCGAAGTTTTTGAGCGGGGTGACCTGCGCGAGCAGCTTTCCATTGTGGGCCAGCACTTTGGCTCTGAGACCTATACCTTAAAATTGCTGTTTCGTGACCAGCAGCACCACATTCTGAGGCTGATCTTGCAGTCCGCACTGTCGGAGGCCGAAGCTTCCTACCGCCAGATCTATGAGCGCGGGGCGCCCCTGATGCGGTTTGTTGAAAGCCTCGGGATGCACCAACCTCGGCGTTTTCAGATTGCAGCGGAGTTTACGCTCAATGCCGAACTGCAGCGTCTGCTGCGTTCAGGGACTCTTGAAATCAACCGCGTGCGGGCCGTTCTGAATGAAACTCGGAGAGCCGGAGCTCCGCTGGACTCCGCGACCCTGGAATTTTCACTGCGGCGCAATATTGAGGAATTGGCCAAGCAGTTCGGAGCCGAGCCGGAGGATTTGAACCGGCTGCAGGCGTTTGCCGCCGCCGTCGACGTGGCGGCGATGCTGCCTTTCAAGGTTCGGCTGTGGCAGCCGCAAAATGTGTTTTATGAAGTCCTGCGCCGGAAGTACCCTGAGATTCTGGGGAAGGCCTCGGCGGGTGATGAGGCTGCGAAGTTGTGGCGCGAAAGCTTCCTGGCGCTGGGTGAGAAGCTAAGCGTGCGGGTGTCCTAACACGGGGTTGGGAAATAGAAATTGATGGGACTTATCGGGCGCTGAGCAGACGGTCCGGCTTGTTGGAAACCGGCGAGAGGCGGTTCTTGTTTCGCGTCCGGGGCCGGCGGCTTTGCTGAGCCAAAAGTTTAAGGACGAGTCTCTTTTTAGACTCCTGGTACACTCTTGTTCAATGGCAATTCCTGTTGCGACATACCGAATTCAGTTCAGTCTCAATTTCCGGTTTGTAGACGCCCGGGACCTGGTGCCCTATCTTCACGATCTGGGGATTACCCATCTTTACGCCTCGCCGCGCTTTAAAGCCGGAAAGGGAAGCTCTCACGGGTATGACGTAGCGGATCCGTTGCGCATCAATTCCGAGCTGGGCACCGAAGAGGAATTCGACGAGTTAGTCGAAAAGCTGAAGAGTTACGGCATGGGACTGCTGCTGGATATTGTTCCCAATCACATGGTGGCCAGCGCCGAGAATCCCTGGTGGATGGACGTCCTTGAAAACGGTCCCGGCTCTGAGTACGCGGACTATTTTGATATCAACTGGCACCCGGCCAGGACAAAAGCGGCCTTCTTACAAGAGAATAAAGTTCTGCTGCCGTTTCTCGGCGACCTTTACGGTACTGTCCTGGAGAACCAGGAATTAAACCTCAAGGTTGACGAAAACGGTTTTTATATCCGTTACTACGAACACCGCTTTCCCCTGAATCCCCACTCCTATACGCCGATTCTGGAGCACTGGCGGGTTTCCGCCCGCGCCATGGCCGCCCCGGATCATTCCGAAATCGCGGACGTCCTTGATGCCGTCCATCGGTTGCCGGAAGGCCTCAGTCGCCAGGCGGTTCGCGACAGACATGAGCGGCAGGCGATTATCGAAAGCGTGTGGGACCTCTATAACCGCGGTCCCCATCTGAAAGATTCCCTGGACGAGACCTTGCGGTATTTTAACGGCACGCGCGGTAACGTGAAGAGCTTTGAGCCGCTGGATCGGTTGATCGCGGACCAGGCCTATCGGTTGGCTTACTGGAAAATGGCGAACGAGGAGATCAACTATCGGCGCTTCTTTGATGTCAACGACCTGGTCGGGCTTCGTGTTGAAGACCCCAGAGTGTTTGATGACCGGCATCGCCTGATTGCCGAACTCATCAATAAAGAAGACATGGCGGGCTTTCGAATTGATCATGTGGACGGCCTCTACAACCCTGCAGAATACCTGAAACGCTTGCGGGGTCTGTACGGCGGCGGGGAGGATCAGGCCCGCGGTTCAGAGCCGTACGTCGTGGTTGAAAAAGTGCTGGGTCGCGACGAAACGTTGCCGGCGGAATGGCCTGTTGCCGGAACAACCGGCTACGACTTTCTGAACGCCGTCAATGGGCTGTTGATTGACCGTGGGGGATTCCAAACGCTGGAAGCGGACTATCATCGATTTGTAAAATCGGAGACTCCTTTTGCTGAGATTTGTTATAGCCGGAACGCACAGGTCATCCAGCAGCTGTTTGCCGGTGAACTTGCCGAGTTTAGCCATGTTTTGGAAAAATTGGCGGCCGCTGACCGGAATGCAAGAGACCTTCCGCTTTCCGAACTCATGGAGGCCCTGGTTGAGGTGACGGCGTGCCTTCCGGTTTATCGGACCTATATCCAGAATTTTTCCATCAGTTCCAGGGACCGTGCCTATCTGGGAAGGACGTTTGAAGTGGCGCGACGGCGAACCCCGGCCGGGGCCGTTAGTGACGCCGCGTTCGGTTTTCTGCGCCGTGTCTTGTTCCTGGATCCTCCACCCTGTTACGCAGAAGACCCCCGGGAAGAATGGCTGCGCTTTGTGATGCGGTGGCAGCAATTCACCGGCCCCGTGATGGCCAAGGGGTTGGAGGACACGGCCTCCTATGTGTATAACTGCTTGACGTCCCTGAATGAGGTTGGAGGAGACTGCTTGCGTGAGAAGCCTCCCTTCGACGTTGATGACTTTCACGCTTTCAATGAGGCCCGTTTGGCGCGCTGGCCGCACGCCTTGAACGCCAGCTCAACGCATGATACGAAGCGGAGTGAAGATGTGCGGGCGCGGATCAACGTCCTGTCGGAAATCCCGGAAGCCTGGCGGGTCCGCCTGCACCGGTGGACACGTTGGAACCGTCCGAAAAAGCATAACCTAAACGGGCAGCTGGTTCCCAGCGCTGATGAAGAGATTCTCTTATATCAAACGATGCTCGGCGCCTGGCCTCTTCATTGTGAGGAGGTCCCCGAATTCATTGACCGCTTGCTGACTTTTATGCAGAAAGCCCTTCGCGAAGCGAAGCTTCACACCAGTTGGATTGACGTGAAGCCGGAGTATGAGGCGGCCGTCAGCGACTTCATCAAGAACATTACCAAACCGGATAAATCCAATTTGTTCCTGGAAGATTTCATCAAATTCCAGGAGGGCATTGCTTTTTATGGGTGCTTCAATGCTTTGTCGCAGGTGCTCCTTAAGATTGCTTCGCCCGGCGTTCCGGACGTTTACCAAGGCACGGAGGTGTGGAATTTCAGCCTGGTTGACCCCGACAACCGCAGGCCGGTGGATTTTGAAAATAATGTGAGGTTGCAGGAGGATCTGAAGTTCCGGGAAGCGACCGACATGGAAAATCTGCTGCCGGAATTGGTTCACAATTGGCGGGACGGAAGGATCAAGCTCTTCCTGACCCGGAGGGCTTTGAACTTCCGGGACGCCAACCAGGAGTTGTTTGCCGCCGGAAGCTACGTTCCCCTTTTCACTCGAGGGAGAAAGCGGCAGGATGTAATAGCTTTCGCGCGGCGAAGGCGAACAGCGCTGGCGATTGTGGCCACGCCCAGACTGGTGAGCCGAGTGGTGGACCGAGGCCGGTTTCCCCTGGGTAAGAGCGCCTGGGGAAGGGGAAAGATTGTTTTTCCCGCGAATTTCCCCGAGAAGTGGCGAAACGTATTGACGGATGAAACGCTCAGTGTGCGCCGTGAGCGTGGCGAAAAGGTGATTCCCTTGTCAGAGCTTTTTAGGACTTTCCCCGCAGCGATCCTGGAAGCAAACCCCCGTAATCCTCATTAAGAGGTTCGAGAAAGTCAATTTTGAATTGGTGCTGGGCCCGACCAGGCCTTCACGCGGTTGTTCAGCGTGGCGGGGTGGGCTGCGTCGTTGTGTGCAGAACCGCAGCAGGGCTCTTCCATGCGTGGACATGCGTAACGTCGTTGCGTGTGAGAACATCGCCCAGCGTCAGGGTGATCATAATGCACAGCCAGAATATAGCTGCGCACACGACGATCCGCATCATGGATCCACTCCATCGCAAGTGCATAAAGAATGTTGCAACCAACCCCGCCTTGCAGACGGCGATAGCCAGCGCGACGACGGTGTTCCATGGGCCGAGATCGATATAAGCGATCCGCCAAGTGAGCAAGGTGAGGATCAGTAAACTTCCGAACACAATAAAGTAGAGCCTTTTGGGTGCAATATGTTCAGCCATCAGAATCGAGCTCCCAGCAAATACAAGAGTGGAAACAGGAAAATCCAGACGATATCAACAAAATGCCAATAAAGGCCCATCATTTCGATGGGGTTGTATTTTTCCGTTGAAAACCTGCCGCGCCATGCCATAACCAGAAGGATCGCCATAATGCTTTCACCCACAATCATGTGAAGAGCGTGGACGCCGGTCATGGCAAAGTAGAAGCAAAAGAATAATTGCACGTGCCCGGCCTGAGGACCTGAATAGGTGAAGTGGAGGCCGGGCGCCAGGCCTTCAACATATTCGTGGTGCCATTCGAGAATAAACTTGATGTAGAGGAAGACGACGCCAAGTGCCATGGTGGACAGCAAGTAGGCGATCAAGCGCTTGCGTTTCCCGGTCTGAGCGGCGTGGACCGCCAAGGCCATGGTCAAGCTGCTGCAAATCAGGACCGCGGTGTTGAAGGCGCCCAGTTGGGCATTAAGAAGGTGGCTGGCAGTCTCAAACGCGCCAGTGTAAAGGTTCCGGTAGACGGTATAGCCTGTAAAGAGGCCGCCGAAAAACATGATCTCCGTCGCAAGGAATATCCACATTCCAAGGTTCGAGGCCTCATGCTGCTGGATGCGATCATCAAACTGTTCGGCGACGACAGTATTACTGTTATGCAACTTGAATCTCCTCAGCTAGGCGATCGTAAGAGTA
>CAYWMN010000057.1:0-18139 GCA_964459065.1 uncultured Acidobacteriota bacterium
ACAAGCCCCGGGCGAAGGCGTTATCCAACCCATGAGAAATGCGGCTGATAGCGGGGCGGGCGGGTTCAAGGCGTTTTTGTCGCTGCTTTTTCTTGCGGCGGTGGTTTTTTGCGCTATTAAGATTGTGCCCGTTTACTTTGAAAACTACGAGCTGCAAAGCTATCTGAACAACCTGGCGGTGCAGACGACGGTTCAGTCGCCGCCGGCAACAGTCCGTACCATTGAGGACGAAGTTCTGGAAAAGGCGGCTTCACTGGGGCTTCCCGTGCTGCGCCGCAATGTTAAGGTTTCAATCGGCCGTACGGTTCGCATCAACCTTGACTACACTGTCTTTGTGGACCTGAGGCTCTACACCTTGCCCCTGCACTTTACTCCTTCGGCCGAAAACAGTAACCTCACCTAGCCCGTGCCTTCAAGATCGACAGGAACAACCCGAAAACGTCCCAAAGCCGCCGGCAGGCGCCCGCGCCGCCGCCGGGCAAGGCTCGTGGGGTGGAAGAAGCCGCTGCTGGTGGCTGGAATCGCGATAATCGTGGCCGGGGCCGGGTTTTCCTATTACCTCTACGTTCACTTTTCCCACATGATCGACGCGCGGCTGAGCGGGCCGGTTTTTAACCATGCCTCGATGGTCTACGCCGCGCCCACACCGGTCAGGGTGGGGGAGCAGGCCTCGGCTGAGGGGTTTGCGGCCAGGCTGCAGCGGGCGGGATATGGGACGGGCGGCAAGGGCTCCGCCTTGGGGAGTTTTGAGGTCGAGGGCAGCCGGTTGGTGATTCGTCCCGGGCCGAAATCCTTTTTTAATGGGCCGGTGATTCGGGAAGGCGCGGCCCAGTTGAGCTTCAGCCAGGGCCGGGTTGCTTCCATCAGCGATCTTGCCAACGGCGCGGCGCTCGAGGATTACTGGCTTGAGCCGGAAGTGATTACCACGCTTTTCGGCAGAAGCCGGGCCAAGCGGCGGGTGGTCCAATACCAGGACCTGCCCAGGGTTTTGGACGGCGCGGTAATCTCGGCCGAGGATCACCGTTTCTTTACCCACCACGGAGTCAATCTTTTTCGCATTGTCGGCGCGGCGCTGGCGGACCTGCGCGCGCAACGAGCCGTCCAGGGCGGAAGCACGCTCACCATGCAACTGGCTCGGAACTTTTTCCTGACTCCGCGCCGGACCATCCGCCGCAAGGTGGAGGAGATTTTTATTGCGCTGCTGCTTGAGCATCGGCTGAGCAAAAAGAGAATTTTTGAACTCTACGCCAATGAGATTTACATGGGGCAGCGGGGCAGCTTTGCGATCTACGGCTTTGGCGAGGCGGCTAACGCCTACTTCAACAAGAACGTTTCGAACCTCACGCTGCCGGAAGCGGCGCTGCTGGCCGGGATGATTCGCGGCCCGAATTTCTATTCTCCCTATGACCATCCGCGGCGGGCGCTTGAACGAAGAAACCATGTGCTGCGCGAGATGGTTGAGACGGGATACGTTAGCCGGAATCAAGCAGACCAGGCAATAGCGGCTCCGCTGGGCGTGGCGCGCGAGAACGTGGAAGCAAGCCAGGCGCCTTATTTTGTGGATATGATTCAGGATAAGCTGCGAGCGCAGTTCTCCCAGGAAGCCCTGCTTTCTGAAAGCTACCGGATTTATACGACGCTTGACCTTGACCTGCAGCGGGCGTCGTCGGAAGCCGTTCGCACCGGCATGGCGGAAGTCGACAAGGAGCTTGCCGGAAGGCGCCGGCACCGGACCGGGACGCCCGCCAACGGGCCCAAGGAACCGCAAGTTGCGCTGGTGGTGCTCGATCCTCACAGCGGAGCCATCCGGGCGCTGGTGGGCGGCCGCAACTATGCGAGAAGCCAATTGAACCGCGCGCTGGCTGAGCGGCAGCCGGGCTCGTCGTTCAAGCCCTTTGTCTACGCCGCGGCTCTGGATTCCGCGCTGGATGGTTCTCGGCCTTTGATTACTCCGGCCACCGTTTTGACGGATGAGCCGACCACTTTCCAGTTTGCCGGCCGGACCTACGCGCCGCGGAATTATGAAAACGAGTACCTGGGCCGGGTGATGGTGCGGGACGCGCTGGCGCACTCGCTGAACGTGGCGACGGTGAGCCTGGCGCAGAAAGTTGGTTACGGGAAGATCAAGGATTTGGCCGCCCAAGCCGGAATCGACAAGGGCCTGGAGGCGACGCCGGCGATCGCGCTTGGAGCCTATGTGGCGACGCCTCTGGAGATGGCCGGCTCCTATACGGTCTTTTCGAATTCCGGGGTTTATCAACAGCCGCAGTCGATTCTCGCCGTTGAAAATGACGCCGGCCAAACGCTCTATCGCGATCCCCAGGTATCCCGGCGGGTGCTCGATCCACGGATCAGCTATATGATGGTGAGCCTGATGGAAAGCGTTCTGGACGAAGGGACGGGTGAAGGCGCCAGAAAGCGGGGTTTTGCGCTGCCGGCGGCGGGGAAAACCGGAACATCCCACGACGGCTGGTTTGCGGGATTCACATCAAATTTGCTGGCTGTCGCCTGGGTGGGCTATGACAGCGGCAGGCAGTTGGGACTGCCGGGCGCGAGGTCGGCCCTGCCGGTGTGGACGGCTTTCATGAAGCGCGCCACCGAGCTTCCGGACTACAGCGACGTCGAGCCATTTGTGCAACCCCCAGGTCTTGTCAGCGTACCCGTGGACGCCGAAGGCAACGCGGTGGCTGAAAATTCCCCCACCAAGGTCAGGGACGAAATCTTTGTGCAGGGAACCGAGCCTCATTCGGCCAATCCGCTGGAGCGAATGGGCGGCGTGTTGCGCGGACTTGTCCATTCCCATGAGGCGCCGACTCCTCCCTCCACTTCCGTGTCGCCAAGCCAGGTTCCCGCGCCACCGGCCGGGCAGCCAAAGAAGCCGGCCCTGGCGCAAAGCCGTCCGAAGGCTTCACCACCGCCGAAAAAAGGCGGCTTGCTGCGAAAGTTCTTTTCCATTTTCAAGGGGCACGGTTCAAACCATTAAGTTTCACAACCGCAAAATCAGAACCCGGGTTAGAGTGAAGCGGAGCGGTTCGGAACCTCGTGGCTTGCCGGGGCAGCGGCGGGGCAATGTTATAATGCCTGCGTTGGTTATAAGCGCATGAGAGAGAAGTGTTTCAAGCTCCTGGTTCTGATGCTGGCGGCTGCGGGTCTTCTCCAGGCCGCGCCTCCGCGTGTCGTTCTGGTATTTCCCCTTGAAAATCTAAGTGGGCAGTCTAATTTGGGCTGGATGTCAGAAGGGATTGCAGACCTTCTGGGATCGCGCCTGGTGGCTCCGTCGCGATACGTGCTTTCCCGTGAGGAACGCAACAGTGCGTACGAGGAAATGGGGCTCAGTCCAGACGTTCCTTTAACTCTGGCCAGCGAGTATGAGGTGGCGCAAACGCTTGGCGCCGATTTTGCCGTGGTCGGCAATTTTACCGTCAAAAACAAAGCACTGACCCTGCAGGTACAATGGCTGGACGTTCATAAGTTGCAGCTTTCTCCTTGGGTGGCGGTTTCAGGCGAACTGGGGGATCTTGCCAGGCTGGAAACACGCTTGGCGTGGAGCCTTGTCCGGCGTTATGATCCGGGTGAGGCGACCGGAAGCGAAGTCGAGTTCAGCCACCGGTTTCGGCCGGTGCGTCTGGACGCCTTTGAGAACTACATCCGGGGGGTTCTGGCCACGGACTCCAAAAGTAAGATTCATTTTCTGCGGGAATCTGAACTGCTCGACCCGAGCAACCACCGCCCGGCGTTTCAGTTGGGCCGGTATTATTTTGAAAAAAAGGACTATTCGAATTCAGCGCGTTGGCTTCAGGTGCTGAAACCCAGTGACAGCGATTATTCGGAATCGCTGTTCCTGCTGGGAATCGACCAGCACGAACTGGGGTACGACGGTCTGGCCGAAAAAGCATTCAAACAACTTGCCCAGCGGGTTCAGCTGGGAGCAGTGATGAACAACCTTGGTGTGGTGGATCTGGGCCTCAACCATCAGGACCAGGCGCTGCAAATCTTCCAGAACGCTTACGAAAAGGACCCGTCAAATCCTGATTTACTTTACAACCTGGGTGTCTGTTACTGGCGGCAGCAGAAATACAAGCAGGCTGGCCAGTACCTCGAAAAAGCGCTTGCCCAATCGCCGGATGATTCGGCGGTGCGCACTCTGGCGGCGCACGTCAAAGAAAAATTGGAGGGTTCTGGGGCGGGAAAACAACCCCTGCAAGACCCGCCCAAGGATGGAAAGTCAAGCCAGGACACCGCAGGAGATCATCAAGCCGGGGCGGCGTTTAATCCGGCGCCTCGAATCATCGCGAAATACAACGGCAGGGCGTTCCGACTTGCTGCTGTGACCACGTGGCGGGCGAATGAAGAGCAGCTTGCCCAGCAGTCGCCGGAGGTGGTCCGGCGCGAGGCGATGGACCGGCTCAAGCGCGGACGGGGCCTGCTTGCGGCGGGGAAACTTCGGGAGGCGGAGCAGCAACTGGCGGTGGCGGCAGCGCTACTTCCGGCAAACAGCGGGGCGCATTTGGCTCTTGGAGAAGTGTATCAACGGGAAGGGAAACACACCCTGGCGGCAGCGGAACTTGACGCTTCGCTGCACCAGAAGGATTCGATTGACGCGCGCTTGTGGCTGGCGAAAGCCTATCTGAGCCTGCAGCACCCGGGAGCGGCCCAGGCGCAGGCGGAGGCCGCGCTGCGGATTGATCCTTCCAACGCCGAGGCCGAAGCTTTGCTCCGCCGGATTCAAAAACTGGCTTCCGCAAAGCGAGGTGCGCATTGATTGCCAAAGCCCGGCAGATCGGCATGCTGGCGGTTGCGGTGGTTGTGGGAGTTGCGGCGTGGATGCCGCTGTGCGCGGCCGCGGCGCCGCCGGTGGTCGTCCAGATTAATCTGGACGGGGTGGTGCAACCGGTCAGCGCCGATTACGTGATGCGCGGGATTCAACACGCGAACCGCATGAAGGCCAACGCCATCCTGCTGGAGTTGAGTACGCCCGGGGGCCTGGGCTCGTCAATGCGGGAGATCATTCGGGCCATCGTCAACTCCCGCGTTCCCGTGATCACTTACGTTGCTCCGAGTGGAAGCCGCGCGGCTTCGGCGGGATTCTTCATCCTGCTTTCAGGAGACCTGGCGGTCATGGCTCCGGGAACCAACACCGGGGCCGCCCATCCGGTCACCATCGGAGGCATGAAGGTCGGCAAGACGGAAGAAACAAAAATTGAGAACGATGCGGCGGCGTTTATGCGCTCCATCGCTGAGCGGCGAGGGCGCGACGCCAAGCTTGCGGAGGAAGGGGTTCGCAAAAGCCTGTCCTACACCGACGAGGAAGCTCTTAAAAACAACCTCATTAACGCTGTCGCCAGCACGCCTGAAGACATCTTCAAGCAGTTTGATGGAAAGTCGATTAAGCGATTTAACGGCTCGACCACGGTGCTGCATCTGGCCGGGGCTCGCATTGAAGTGTTTCAGATGGCGGGCTTCAAAAAGTTCCTTTCCTGGGTGGCGGACCCCAACATCGCTTTCATTTTGGGCGCCATCGGGCTGTTGGGGCTTTACGTGGAGTTTACCCATCCGGGCGGGATTGCGCCGGGCGTGGTCGGAGCGATTTGCCTGGTGCTGGCGCTGTTCGGTTTCCATCTGATGCCGATTAATTATGCGGGCGTGGCGCTTATCCTGATCGCGCTCGCGCTGTTCGGGCTTGAGGCGGCGTTTACGTCGCATGGGATTCTGGCGGCGGGCGGAGTTGTGTCCATGCTGATCGGCTCCATGATCCTGATTAACTCGCCCTGGCCCGGGGCGGGTATCCGGTTAAGCACGTCGCTCGCGGTGACGGTTCCTCTGGCGGTGATTACGGTGCTTCTGGTGCGGTTCGCCTGGGCCGCCAAATTGCGGAAAACCGTGACGGGAGAAGAGGGACTGCTCAACTCGGTGGGCGTGGCGCGCACGGCCCTTGATCCGACGGGCAAAGTGTTTGTCCACGGCGAACTTTGGGCGGCCCGGTCAGAACGGCCCGCAGCGCTTGGGGCGTCCGTCAAGGTGATCAGGATTGAGGGGCTGACATTGGTGGTTGAGCCGGTTGACGATTCCCGCTAGACTGTTCCCGGCGAAGTAACTGGCTAGGGCTTAAGCACGGCGAAAGACAAACCGGGCGATTCCGCCGTTGAGATAATGAATCTGGATTCGATCCCCATGAAAGCGAAAGGAGCCCATGATGAATTACCTGATTATTGGGGTGATCCTGTTTTTCTATGCAGCAGCCTGCTTGAATGTGTTGAGAGAATATGAGCGAGCCGTGGTGTTTCGGCTCGGGCGCGTTCAAATCCCCGACAAAGGGCCGGGACTGATCTGGATCTGGTGGCCCATCGATAAGCTCGTGAAGGTCTCCTTGCGAATTGATACCTGGGATGTTCCGCCACAGGACATCATTACGCGCGACAATATCTCCGTCAAGGTCAATGCCGTGCTCTTCTACCGGGTTATTAACGCCCAGAAGTCCGTCATTGAACTGAAAAATTATCGCTATTCGATCGAGCAGCTTGCGGCAACCACCTTGCGGGCGGTGCTGGGCGAAGTAGAGCTTGACGATCTGCTTTCGCAGCGGGAAAAACTGAACGTGCGGCTGCAGACCATTATTGACGAGCAGACCGAGCCGTGGGGAATCAAGGTCAGCCAGGTTCAAGTGAAGCAGGTCGATATTCCGCAGGACATGCAAAGGGCGATTGCCCGGCAGGCAGAGGCGGAGCGTGAACGCCGGGCGAAAATCATCAATGCCGACGGCGAATTTCAGGCGTCTCAAAAACTTTCGGACGCGGCAAAGATTCTGGCCGTGGAACCCGTGACGATCACTTTGCGTTATCTTCAAACTCTGGCAGAATTGGGAACTGAAAAGAACACGACCATCGTGTTCCCCATCCCCGTGGAATTACTTTCGGTCTTGATGCGGGGCTTCAGCGGCGAAAAAGCGGGCCAGACTGATCTCAAGAAGGACTAAACGTCAGAGAGGGCTGTTTGAGGGGAAGCAAGCGAATGCGGCAACGCCAGGAAGAAACAGGATTCTCAGCCTGGCATTTGGTGCTGATATTTCTTGTGGCGGTGGCCGTTTGCGGGGTGTTCTTCTCCCTGGGTTACGTGGTGGGCTATAACCACCGGCCGGCAAGGGCTTCCACCGAAACTGAAACTGTCACGCCCGGAGGCAATATTCCGCCCACGGTGAACACTCCTCAAAACACATCAGGGCAGTCTTCGGCGAGCAGCCTGACGACCGAGTCGCTGCCGGCGACGCCGTCAATGGCGCCGCCCGCGGTTCGGCCAGAACCGCAGCCGAAGGCCGAGACTCAAGAGGAGCCGCCTCCGGCCAGCAAGCCCGTAGTCACGGTAAGAGCGCCCAAGAAAGCTGAACGGAAAAAGGCTGCTCCGGCCAAGCGCCAGGCTGAGCAACCAGTTGTGCATCATGCGGCCGAGGTTCGGCGAGGCCGGTACGCGGTGCAAGTGATCGCCTCGCGGACCAGGGCGGACGCAGTGACGCTACTGAGGCTTCTGGAAGCTCGACACTACCCGGTTTTTCTGGCGCCGCCCGCGCGCGGCCAGGCTGGCAGAAAACTCTATCGAGTGCAGGTGGGGCCCTTTACGACCCGTACGGAAGCTACGAAAGCTTTGCACGAACTTGAAAATGACGGTTTCAAGCCGTTTGTCGTACACCAATGAGCCTGCGCATCGCCGACGGCAGGACATTGTAATGGCCGGTGACGCCGCCACTTGCTACGTTATCCTCCGCAACAAAGACCGGGGAATGCCATTTTAGAATTGACCTTCATCCCTCTATCCTTTTCAGATTGGCTTGAGAGGCCGGTGAGCCGTTGGCTTGCCTGCGGCTTGAGCGGAGCGCTGCTTTTTGCGTGTTTTCCCAGGATTGATTGGAACTGGTTTGTTTGGATCGCTTGCGTTCCGCTTCTGGCTGTTCTGCTTACGGAGAAACGGCCTGCCCGTGGTTTCTGGTATGGGTATGCGTCCGGCGCCGTATTCTTCACGGGCAGCTGCTACTGGTTTGTAGAGGTGATGCGGCACTACGGCGGGTTGAGCCTTCCGGTGGGACTGGGCGTGCTGGTTCTTTTTGTGGCCCTGTTTTCAGTTTTTTACGGAGCCTTCGGCTGGCTGGAAGTTCTTGTGGCCCGGCGCTCGCAAGCAACGGCGCTTTTGCTGGCGCCGTTTTGGTGGGTGGCTCTGGAACTGGCACGAACCTACCTTTTTACAGGCTTTCCCTGGAACCTGCTGGGTTATGCGGTTCGGCCGGAAGGCTTGGAACAGATTGCGTCCGTGACCGCTGTCTACGGGCTCTCATTTCTGGCAGCAGCCACCAGCGCCCTGGTGATGTGGGCTTTGCTCAATCCGCGCCACCGGGTTCGATGGGCCCTCCTCGCGGTTTGGGTCGTGCTGTTGGCGGCCGGAAACCGCGCGCTTTATCCTCCGCCCCGGCAGACCGGGCCGGATGTGGCTTTACTGGTCCAGCCGAACATTCCCCTGGGAGGATCGAATCAAAAGACGTGGGCTCCCTGGATTGATCCTGAGCCTCTGGAAACGTTGGTTGACCGGAGTGTGGAGGCCGCGCGTGCCCCGGAGGCCGCAGGGAAGAAGCCGCCCTTGATTGTTTGGCCGGAAGACCCCGCTCCCTTTTATTTCAATCGCGATCCCATCTTCCGGGGGGCGGTGGAAACGATGGCGAGGCGGGCCCGCTCCTACATTGTGGCCGGGACGATAACCTTTGCAGGAAAGGGGACTTCGCGGCCCAAGAATTCGGCCGTCGTCCTTGCCCCTGACGGCCGTGAACTGCTTCAATATGATAAAATTCACTTAGTGCCCTTCGGTGAATATGTTCCGTGGTGGGCGTTTCCTGGGAAGGTCGGAAAAATAACCTCGCAGGTCGGCGATTTTGTTCCGGGGCACCGGATTCGGGTCGCAGATGCGGGCGAGGGCCGGATCGGCGTTTTTATCTGTTATGAGGCGATCTTTCCGGAGTTAGTCAGGAAGATTGCGGCGGCAGGCGCCGGGGTTTTGGTCAACATTTCGGACGACGGCTGGTTCGGCAATTCGGCCGCCCCTTTCCAGCACTTTGAGATGGCACGGTTCCGGGCCATTGAAAACGGGCGTTTTCTGCTGCGTTCGACGAACAACGGGATTACCGCGATCGTGGATCCTTACGGGCGGGTGGAGAAAAAGATTTCCCGTGAGCGGGCGGGTATTTTGACCGGTCGCTTCCGCTATATCCAGCGGAAAACGTTTTACAGCCGGCACGGCGACCTTTTTGCCTGGAGTTCGGTGGGCATCACGGCAGGACTGCTGATTTCGCTGGGATTTGGACTGATCGGCAAGCCGGTGGTGAACGGGTAAATCAAGAGCAAGGCGACGGAGGATGGAATCGTGATTGAAGAACTAACCTGGGAATTTGACCAACTCAAGGGCCGAGTCCAGGAACTTCGGAGTTTTCTTTGACGCTCCAAAACAGCGGCGCGAGCTTGAGGCGATTGAAGAACAGATTGCCCGTCCTGAGTTTTGGACAGACCAGCAAGGTTCCCAGAAAATCCTGACCGAGCGCAAGAGGCTCGAAACAGCGCTTGAAACCGACGAACGGTTGGCTTCAAAGATCGCCGACCTGCAAGCGTATTTTGAGTTGGCAGGCGAAGGCGAAAACGTTGCGGAAGAGATTCGGTCTGAAATGACCGCACTTGGCGGCGAGGTTGCGCGCCTGGAAACCACTACGCTGCTGCCCAGTGAAAATGACCGTCTGAACGCCATCGTGACGATTCATCCCGGCGCCGGCGGAACCGAGTCGCAGGACTGGGCGGAAATGCTGATGCGCATGTACCGGCGATGGGCGGAGCGCCAGGGCTTCAAGTTTACACTGAACGACTATCAGGCCGGTGACGAAGCCGGGCTGAAGTCCGCAACCTTCACCGTGGCGGGCGACTATGCTTATGGCTTGTTGAGCGCGGAGAGCGGGGTTCACCGTCTGGTGCGGATTTCTCCGTTTGATCAGGCGGCGCGGCGCCACACGTCGTTTGCTTCGGTATACGTCAGCCCGGAGATCGACGACAACATCAGCATCGACATCAAGCCGGATGAACTGAAAGTTGATACGTACCGTTCAACCGGGGCCGGCGGCCAGCACGTGAATACCACGGACTCGGCCGTCCGCATCACGCATCTTCCCACGGGGACGGTGGTGCAGTGCCAGAACGAACGGTCGCAGCATCGCAACCGCGAAATGGCAATGAAGTTTTTAAGGTCGCGGCTGTACGAGTTGGAACTGCAAAAGCGGCGGGAAGCTACGCAAAAAGTTGAGGATTCGAAAGGCGAAATCGCCTTCGGCAGCCAAATCCGGTCTTATGTGCTTCATCCTTACCGGATGGTGAAGGACCATCGAACCAAGTTTGAGATGGGGGACGCCGACCGCGTGCTGGATGGCGATATCGACGCTTTTATCCAGGCTTACCTGATGTCGCGGCGCACTCTCAGCAAAGCAGCGGGATAGTCGGGAGGACCTCTGGGGTCCGGGGAAAAGCAGTTTTACTATTGGATGACCCAAGGCGACGGCTGGGGTTTGAATGCGCTCCTTTCGCTGCGGCCTGCGGCCGGTCAGGGTGAAAAGGTTGACGCGTTCGAGGGGCTATGCTAGCCTTCAAAGTTTGTGTTGGGGACGCAATTCTGGGCATTCAAGAAGGAGATTCACGTGGCTGGGACTGATCATCACTACCTATTTACCTCGGAGTCGGTGACCGAAGGGCATCCCGACAAAGTTTGCGACCAGTTATCAGATGCCATTCTGGACGCGGTTCTTGCGGCAGACACCCAAGGACGAGTCGCCTGTGAGTCCATGGTCAAAGACCAGGACGTCTACGTGCTGGGCGAAATCACGACGGATTCCAAGCCCGACATCGAGGGCCTTGTGCGGAACGTCATCCGTTCCATCGGTTACACGGATCCCGATGGCGGTTTTACCGCCGACGGCTGCAAGGTTCACGTCAATCTGACGCGGCAAAGCCCGGACATTGACATGGGAGTTTCCACCGGCGGAGCGGGCGACCAGGGGCTGATGTTCGGCTATGCCTGCAATGACACGGAAGAGCTGATGCCGTTGCCGATTACGCTGGCGCAGAAGCTTTGTCTGCGCCTTACGGAGGTTCGCAAGAACGGCACCTTGGACTTCCTTCGCCCGGACGGCAAGTCGCAGGTTACCGTCGAGTACCAGGATTTGAAGCCTCTTCGGGTGGACGCCGTTGTGGTTTCTTCACAGCACGCGGCTAGCGTCTCCAATGAAACGCTGCACAAAGCCATTATCGAACACGTCATCAAGCCGGTAATTCCAGCCGACATGCTGGACGATAAAACCAAATATCACATCAACCCCACGGGACGCTTCGTAACCGGCGGGCCTGTGGGAGACTCGGGCCTGACCGGCAGAAAAATCATTGTTGACACCTACGGAGGCTGGGCGCGCCACGGCGGCGGCGCCTTCTCCGGCAAAGATCCCACGAAGGTTGACCGGTCCGCAGCCTATTTGGCCCGTTACATTGCCAAGAATATTGTGGCAGCCGGGTTGGCGACGCATGCGGAGGTTCAACTGGCGTATGCGATCGGCGTGGCGGAACCGGTTTCTGTGATGGTTGACACGTTTGGAACAGGAAAACTCAAGAATGGGCAGTTGGTCGACTTGGTCCGCAAGCACTTTCTCATGTCGCCCCGGAAGATCATTGAATCCCTTGACCTCCTGCGCCCGATTTATCAGAAGACAGCAGCATATGGCCACTTCGGAAGACTCGAACCGGAGTTTACTTGGGAGCGGACCGACAAGGCTGCGATTTTACGGAAGGAGAGTGGTCTGTAATGCCCGCAACCGAAAAAAGCGCGTATGACATCAAAGATTTAGGATTGGCTGAAAAGGGAAAGAATCGCATCGAATGGGCCGGGCAGTGGATGCCGGTTCTGGAGCTTATCCGCCAACGATTCCTCAAGGAGAAGCCGCTGGCCGGCGTCAGAGTTTCGGCGTGCCTGCACGTGACGACGGAAACCGCCAACCTGATGATCACGCTGCGAGACGGCGGCGCCGACGTTGTGCTTTGCGCCTCAAACCCCTTGAGCACCCAAGACGACGTGGCGGCATCGCTGGTGAAGGATTATCAAATTCCATGCTTCTGCGTCCGGGGCGAGGATAACGACACGTATTATTCGCACATCCTGTCAGCCCTTGAACACAAGCCGCAAATCACCATGGATGATGGAGCCGACCTGGTGACCACCATCCTGACCAAGGGCCAGCACTTGGTTCCGGACATCCTGGGGGGAACCGAGGAGACGACAACGGGCGTGATCCGCCTGCGGAGCATGGCCCACGACGGCGTCTTGAAGTATCCCATCATCGCGGTGAACGACGCGGATACCAAGCATCTGTTTGACAACCGCTATGGCACCGGACAATCGACCATCGACGGCATTATCCGGGCCACCAACGTGCTGCTTGCCGGCTCGCATGTGGTGGTTGCTGGCTACGGATGGTGCGGACGCGGATTCGCGATGCGGGCGCGAGGCCTGGGCGCGGACGTCATTGTGACCGAAGTGAACCCGACTCGGGCGCTTGAGGCCACCATGGACGGCCTTCGCGTGATGCCGATGGCCGAAGCGGCCAAGATCGGCGACATCTTTGTCACTTTAACCGGCGACAAGTCCGTCCTGAGGGCCGAGCACTTTGCCGCAATGAAGAGCGGAGCGGTGGTTGCCAACTCCGGGCACTTCAATGTGGAGATCGACATCCCGGCGCTTGAGGAGCTTGCACAGTCCAAGCGGCGGGTTCGGGAATTTGTGGATGAATACGTCATGAGCGACGGCCGCAAAATTTACCTGCTGGGCGAAGGGCGGCTGATCAATCTGGCGGCGGCCGAAGGACATCCCGCTGCTGTGATGGACATGAGTTTTGCCAACCAGGCCCTTTCGGCTGAGCACCTGGCGAAGAGCAGCAAGGACATGGAAACGAAAGTCCACGCTGTTCCCCTGGCCATCGACGAAATGGTCGCCAAGCTCAAGCTTGAATCGATGGGAATCGGCATCGACACGCTGACTCCGGAGCAGGTGAAGTATCTGGCTTCGTGGTCTGAAGGAACATAAATCCATCAAGGAGGCGGCGCCCGCAAGCGGAAGCGGCCGGGCGGGCGCTGCTTCAAGGTTGTCGGATGCGAGCGAGATGAGCTTTCCGGCCTGCTCTGAACCGGGTTTGCGAGTGCTACCTTTCAGGATACAGAATTCGGCCCTGCCAAAGCTCCCTCACAGCCAGCAGGCGAAAAACACGAAATTCCGTTAAGAAACAGGGTTCTGCAATGAAAAAGTTTGGCCAACGAGCACTTGATACCGCAACGGCCAAGGGAGCCGTCTACGCTGACGTGCGGGTGTTGGACATCCGGCAGCGCTATTTGGCGACCAAGAACGGCGAGACGTCGCAAATCAGGGATTCGCAATCGTTCGGACTTGGTGTCCGGGTCATCGTGGATGGCGCCTGGGGGTTTGCGGCGACCGACGACTTCTCCGACAGAAGCCTTGACGCCACCGCCGCCAAAGCAGTGGAAATTGCGCGCGCGAGCGCCGTTGTAAAGAAACACGACGTTGACCTGGCCGGCGAAGCGAAAATCGTGGATCAGTGGGAAGGCCCTTGCCAAAGCGACCCGTTCGTTGTTCCGGTTTCTGCCTGCCTGGACCTGATGCTGAAGGCGGATGCGGAAATGCGAAGGGTTCAAGGCGTCACGCTGGCCGAAGCGGCGATGGACTTCTGCCGCATTGATCAACTTTTCCTCTCAACACTGGGATCAGAAATCCGGCAGCTTAAAACTCAAACCGGCGCGGGCATTGTGGCGACGTCGTTTGCCAATAATGCCATCCAGCGGCGCTCCTATCCGAATTCGTTCGGGGGCCAATACCAGACAAGAGGTTATGATCTGATTGAGGAGTTGGACCTGCTGGGCCACGCCCCGCAGATTGCGGAAGAGGCCGTGGCGCTGCATCGCTGTGAGCAGTGTCCGGCGGGCGAGCGGGATGTCATCCTGGGCGGGTCGCAGGTCGGCTTGCAGATCCATGAGTCGATCGGGCACCCGATTGAGCTGGATCGCGTGCTGGGCACGGAAGCCAACTTTGCCGGCATGAGCTTTTTGACCCTGGACCAGCTGAACAGCCTGAAGTACGGTTCGGACATTGTGAACGTGGTGGCCGACGCCACGCCTGCGCACGGCCCGGGGCTCGGAACGTTTGCGTATGACGACGAAGGCGTGCCGGCCCAGTGCACTCCGATCATCAGGGACGGGCTGTTTGTAGGCTATCTCTCTTCGCGTGAAACGGCGGCGGCCATCGGCTTGCAGCGCTCCAGCGGTGCGATGCGGGCGGAAAGCTGGAACCGGATTCCGCTGATTCGCATGACCAACGTCAGCCTGCTGCCCGGCAAGGGAAGCCTGGACGATTTGATCGCGGATACCGAGGACGGTATTTTCATGGAAACCAACCGCAGCTGGTCCATCGACGACCGCCGGTACAATTTCCAGTTTGGGACTGAGATTGGATGGGAAATCAAGCACGGCAAGAAGACGCGCATGCTGAAGAACCCCAGCTACGGAGGGATTACCACCGAGTTCTGGAACTCCTGCGACGGCATTTGCGGTCCGGAAGAGTGGGTGCTGTGGGGAACGCCGAATTGCGGCAAAGGCCAGCCGATGCAGACCATGGGAACCGGGCACGGGGCTTCTCCGGCGCGCTTTCGAAAAGTTCAAGTCGGCGTGGCGTATTCAGGCTAGGCGCTCACGGCCAAGGTTGGGTGGTTTTGAGAAAATGCTATTGACTCGCAAACGCGCAAAGGAAATCTTCGGGAAGGTTCGCAAGTACTCGACTGCCGAGGAGACGGAAGCGCACATCTCTTCTTCTTCCTACTCTTTGACTCGATTCGCGAATAATTGCATTCATCAAAATGTTGCGGAGGACGGCGTCGTCCTTTCGGTGCGTGCGGTCGTGGACCATCGGACGGCCCGTGCCAGCACCAACAAGCTGGATGAGAACTCCATCCGCGAGGTCTGCGAGGCGGCGCTGGCTCTGGCGCGGCTTCAACCGCCCAATCCGGAACTGCTGGCCATGCCGGGAGCCCAGATGTACCGCTCGGTTGACCGATTTGACCCCGAAACCGCGGCGTTGACGCCGCAAAGCCGGGCGGAAACGGTTGGGCAAGCGGTGGCGCGCGCGGAAGCCGACGGCCTGACGGCGGCTGGCGTGTACTCGGTCGGCGCTTCATCAAGCTCGCTTTTCAACTCCCGAGGCCTTGAGGCGCATCACGAAGAGACCGGGGCGGAATTCTCCATTACGATGCTCCAGGAGGGAAGCTCGGGGTGGGCTAAGCAGACGGCGACATCATGTCTGGCGCTTGAGCCGGAAGTACTGGCGGACCGGGCCGCACGCAAAGCTCTGGAAAGCCAGGAACCGCGAGACCTTGCTCCCGGCAAGTACACCGTGATTCTGGAGCCTGCCGCGGTGCTGGATTTGCTGGGCTTTCTGTTCTTCGACTTCGGCGGCCTCGCTGTCCAGGAAAGCCGGAGTTGTTTGACGGGACGCGTGGGAGAAAAGATTTTTGGAGAGAACATCAGCGTCCGCGACGACGTGTTCCATCCATTGCAGGCGGGCGCTCCTTTTGACGGTGAAGGGGTGCCGCGGCAGCGCGTGTCGCTGGTTGAGCAAGGCACGGTAAAGAATCTTGTTTATGCGCGGGCCACGGCGCGCAAAGTGGGAAAAGAACCGACGGGCCACGGCTTCCAGCTTCCCAATGAGTATGGCGAGGCGCCCATGAACATTGTCATGGACGGAGGGAAGGCGAGTCTGGAGGATATGGTCAAGTCAACGCCGCGCGGCCTTCTGGTAACCCGGCTCTGGTATATCCGGGAAGTTGATCCCTACGAGAAGATTTTGACGGGGATGACCCGCGACGGGACATTCTGGGTGGAAGACGGCGAGGTTCGCCACGGGATCAAGAACCTGCGGTTCAATCAGAGTGTTATCGAAATGCTGCGACAGGTTGTCATGATGGGCCCGCCGCAACGCACCGCCGGCGAAGAATCCTTTGAAATGGTCGTCCCGGCACTCAAGGTGGAGGGATTTAATTTTTCCTCCGCCACCAGGTACTGACCGAGGCGTGCGGGGAGCCGTCACGCAAAGGCGGCATTCGGATACAGGGTTCCAGAGCTGAACGGTAAAGGCCTCATGTTCCTTGTCGGCTTTGAAACCTGCAGCAGACCTCTCTCGCTTGACATTTCCTGAAGCGGGATGCTAGAAAAATTGTACGGTCCCAAGGGCGCTATCGTCTAGGGGTTAGGACGTCAGATTCTCAATCTGGAGACCCGGGTTCGATTCCCGGTAGCGCTACCAATCCATCGATTAAATGCTTTCCAAGAAACAACCGGCTTGATAAAAGGAATCCCGGTTCAAACTCTAACAGGTCCTCATGACCGTGAGGAAGGGTTGGGTAGAGCTTGACCCAGTCTGCCTTGGTTCGAGTATCAAGACGCTTGCCTCTGTTATTAGAGGAATGCGCCAAAACTCTTGAAGGGAGGCATGATGCACCCTCAATTCTCCACATCGATAATGACCTCCAGCTAACGCGCATAGGATGAGTTGCGCCTGCCTCCTCAAAGATAGATTCACGAGTTTTCTGCACCATCACAATGAACATCCCCGGTGGTGACCGGCTGCCTTCGGACTCGGCGGCCCGATCTGTCGTCAACCCTGAGTTTGGAGAGCTAGCAACCGAAAAGGAGGAAGCGATGAAAACCTCCAAGAATGTGGAAGAGCCCGAATGGTCCGGCGTGGGCCGGCGTTTTTTTCGAAGTGCTGGGACTGGACGGATCTTTTGCGGGCATCAAATGTGTCAAACATTGCACTTTCGTTAGGATTTCGCCCCATTCACAATCCGGTATCTGGCGGCACTAATTCCTGGAATCACCTGGTTGCGCCTGCTGGGTTTGCAAAGTAGTCTTGCATACGATGAGTAATCTGCCGGTTCGAGGGACACGGTGCCGCGGTCATGCTAAGACCGCCCCTTTCATTTAATTACCTCTAGATATTTTTCGAAAAGGCAGACTCGCTTTTTGCAAGGGGAAATCGCAAGAGTGTACGGTTCCTAACCTCGACGAACGCTCGTTCCGTGTATGGCTTTGGGTGTTTTCTGAATTCCAGCCCAAATTCAGGGATGAGGGACGAGGATGATCCGTGCGGCTTTTTGCCGCATGGACACCAAAAAGGTTTCGCAGTGAATCGATTTCACAGGCCGGACTTGGGTGGTCGGGGCGGGAATGGAAGGGTTTGTCCATGGCCCTTGATGGCGAATCGTGAAGGGCTTTTGCGAATGCGCAACTTTTTGCGTTTTGGGGCGTTCGCCTTAATGTTGGTAGCGGTGGGGTTTGGAAATGTAGTGTTAAGCGCCCGGCGTTTGAACGTCCAGCCGCAGTTCCGACAGGGTGTTGTTCTGATGGCTTTTGCGAGGGGTGTTTCCACACCGCGTGAAAAGGAGATTTTGTCCAGTGCCGCCGCGAGGGAAATAAGGAAAATCGGGGTTGGCGTTCACGTATTGCGCGTGGGCCGTGGGCGTGTCTTCAAAGCGATTCGATTGCTCAAGTCTTATGCGGAAGTTCGCTACGCGGAGCCGGATTACATTGAGACCGTAGCGGGCAGCGCTTCACTTGCCAACGATCCCTATATTGAGAACCAGTGGGCTGTTGAGAATACCGGGCAAGTGGTGAATGGCGTCGGCGGGACAGCCGGAGCTGACGAACGGGCGAATGCAGCGTGGGCGGTTACGACCGGGACAAACTCCGTGGTCGTTGCGGTCCTTGATACCGGCGTCCAATATTCGCACCCCGACCTGGCCGCCAATATGTGGAACAATCCCGGAGGAATCGGCGGATGTGCCGCCGGCACGCATGGCTACAACGTTCTGAGCAATAATTGTGACCCGATGGACGACGACACGGCCTATGGCGGACATGGAACGCATGTGGCCGGCATTATCGGCGCAGTCGGCAATAACTCAGCCGGTGTTGCCGGCGTGAACTGGACCACCAGCATTATGGCGGTGAAATGGGTAGCAAGCGACGGC
>CAYWMN010000058.1:0-17535 GCA_964459065.1 uncultured Acidobacteriota bacterium
ATGAGGTGATGGCGCAGGTCCACCGGCTGGGCATTCCGACGGTTCACGTGGCCACGTGGGACTTTTCACCCGCATCGGCCCGCCGGCTGCGCAGCGCGCTCGACCGCCACCAGGTGGAGGCGCTGGTTCTGTTTTCCTCAGGCCCGGGGAAGGAAAGCTACAATCTTTTCGAAGGCCCCTCGAACTTCGGACTGGTGCCTTCGCTTCACCGACGCGCCAGAATCGACCACCTGAAGCGCGCTTCCGACTTTGCCCGGCAGTTGAACATTCCTGCGATTTTCAACCAGTGGGGTTTTATTCCGGAAGTTCCGAGCCATCCGCTCTACGAGCCAACCGTCAAGGCCGTCAGTGAGATTGCCCGCCACGCAAAGGCGAACGGACAGATGTTTCTTAATGAGACCGGGCAGGAAACGCCCATCGCCCTGCTGAGGACCATCGCAGATACCGGAATGGACAACGTAGGTCTGGTCCTCGACGCGGGTAACCTGGTGCTTTACGACAAAGGCAATCCCGTGGACGCACTCGACGCTCTTGGGAGCTACGTGCGGGCCGTGCACGTCAAGGGCGCTTTTTATCCCACCGACCCGCGGTATATCGGCAGGCAGACGCCGGCCTACGTGCCGAGCAGAGTCGATTGGCCCCGCATCATTAAACGGCTGAAGAAACTGGGATACCAGGCTCCCTTCACCATCGAAGCCAATACCGCGGGAGCCGGGCACGACCGGGAAGTCCTGGGCGACAAAGCTTATCTCGAGAAGCTGATCTCGTAGAACACTTGAGGAATCCGAAAATGAAAAAGAGAGATTTAGGCCTGCCCGGCGAAGGCAGGGAACTGGGCAGCGGCTTGAGCCGCCGCGACTTTGGCAAGCTGAGCATTGGAACCCTCGGCGCGATCCTGCCGGGCTCCCGGTTGCTGGCCGCCAATGCGGGCCCAATGCCGGCGGAAGAAAGCGCTGATGACCTTTACATCTCTGCGGACGGGAATGACCGCGGCGCTGGAACCCGGGCCCGGCCTTTTGCCACTCTCGAACGGGCCCGCGACCAGATCCGCTCGCTGAAGCGCACCGGGAAACTGCCGCAGCACGGAATCACGGTGTGGTTGCGCGGCGGCGTCTACCGCCGGACGCAAACTTTCAAGCTGGAAGCAGAAGATTCCGGAACCCAGGCTGCGCCGATCGCCTACCGCGCCTACCCACAGGAAAAAGTCACGCTCATTGGCGGCCGGCGAGTTTCCGGCTTCACGCCGGTTCGCGACGGGGCAATTCTTAAAAGGATTGAGAAGCCCTGCCAGGACAAAATTCTGCAGCTTGATTTGAAGGCGCTGGGAATTACGGATTACGGCAAACTGATTGCCCACAGCTACGGAAGCCCCATTCGCCCGGCACCGCTGGAGCTGTTTTTCCAGGACCGGCCCATGACGATCGCGCGCTGGCCGAACACGGGATGGGCGAAAGTGGGCCCTATCCCGCGCGGGGGCGAGAACGACGACAGCTTCCCATACGAGGGAGACCACCCGCTGCGCTGGCGCGGATTGAGCGACGTGTGGCTTCACGGATATTGGCACTGGGACTGGGCGGACACTTACCAGAAGGTGAAATCGATTGATACAAAAAAACACTGCATCGAGACCTATCCGATCGACGGCGTGCGGGGATCTGGTTTCAAGTCCGGGCAGCGCTACTATGCCTTGAACATCCTGGAGGAACTGGATGCTCCCGGCGAATACTACCTGGACCCAAACAGCGGCATCCTCTACTTCTGGCCGCCAGCGCCGCTCGCAACGGGCGAAACCTATGTTTCGCTTTTCGACCAGCCGCTGGTGGAGATTCGCGAGGCTTCGCACCTGACGATTCGGGGGCTGGGGTTCGAGTACACGCGCGGGTCGGGGATCGAAATCAGCGGAGGATCCAACAACCTGGTTGCGGGATGCCTCCTGCGAAATCTCGGAACCTTTGCCGTAAAGATCGAAGGCGGCCGAGCCCACGGCGTGCGCAGCTGTGACATTTCCGAAACGGGCGAAGGCGGTGTGCTCATCGAAGGCGGCGACCGCAAGACCTTAAAGCCCGCGCGACACTATGCCGTTAACAACCGCTTCAGCCGGTACAGCCGCTGGACCAGAACCTATCGTCCGGCCGTCCGAATTGCAGGCGTGGGAAATCGTGTGGCACACAACCTGATTTACGACGCACCTCACGCCGCCATTCTGCTGGCGGGCAACAACCACCGGATCGAGTTCAATGAGATTCACCACGTGGCGCTTGAAACCTCGGACGTGGGCGGCATTTACATGGGCCGCGATTACACTCAGCGCGGCAACATCATCCGCTACAACTACCTTCACGATCTCCCCACCGAAACCGATGCCAACGCCATTTATCTGGACGATTGCTGGAGCGGCACGACGGTTTACGGCAACGTCGTGCACACCGCGCGCCGCGGAGTGTTGTTGGGTGGCGGACGCGACAACACGATCGACAACAACGTCTTTATCGACTGCCACCCGGCCATGTTTGTGGACGCGCGCGGCCTCGGCTGGGCGCATTTCTGGTTTGACGGACGAAACCCGAACTTGCTGGACCGGTTGAAAGAAGTTCCCTACAACAAGCCGCCCTATAGCGTGGAATATCCGCAACTGGCGAACCTGCTGCAGGATGACCCGGCGTTGCCCAAAGGGAATTCAATCACGCACAACGTCTGCTCCGGGGGCCAGTGGCTGCAACTGCTGGACGGGCTCACCACTAAAGTGGTGAAAATCGAGAATAATTACCTCGGGCCGGACCCGAAGTTTGTGGACTCCGCGCACAAGAACTTTCAGCTCAGCGAAGATTCTCCCGCGTATCAGGTTGGCTTTAAGCGCATCCCGATGGAAAAAATCGGGATTTATCCGGACGAAGACCGGACGGTTACAAAGCCAGACTCATCCGGCGCTTGAAGCAATGCTTCTTCACACATGATCGTCATCAAGCGCCGGTGAGAATGGTTACTTGACCTCGCCCGTGTCGATCTCGATCACCCCAAGCCCCTCCGGTTGCAGCAGGGGCGTCGATCCCGACCAATTGGGACCTCGGCCCGACTCCCGATGCACCAGCTTGCCCAAAGAGCTGTAGTACTTCACTTCATACGATTCGGGATGAGGCATCCACAGCGCAAGATTGCTCTGAAGCACCACGCGGGCCTGGTGCTGCTGAGTGTTGAGAACAAGGATGAGGAGCTTGCCTTGCATCTGATACGCTCGCACAAAGGCCGGCACGGGGTTGTTGAGGACCGAATCGCCGATGAAGACGCCCTTGGTGAAAAAGGGCAGAAATTCCCGGCGGAGATGAGCGACTTCTTTGAGCGACGCTGCAAGAGCGGGCACGTCGCTGATCATCGCCGTCCCGTTCGGCAGATTCGGCTTGCTGGGCATCACGTTGAGGAAGAAATTTTCAGCAAAGCACTTCTTAACCACCAAGGTTGAACGGTCGACATCGCAGTTCAAACGCGGCGCGTGAATGACGTTCATGATGGGGCCGGCGTCGGAATACTCACCCCAATTCCAGTTGTAGTCCAGGACGGAACCGTCCCACTCAAAATTGCCGGATTCGCCTCCAAAGGTGGAGTCGGGATCTTTCGCGCGTGCGAGCGCCCGGACCTTCTTGCCCAGCTTGATCAGCGCCGGTTCCTGGCCGGGTTTCAACTTGTAGGAAAACAGATCGAACGCTATCGACGTCGCGCCGCGATTGACCCATTGGGCAAACGCCGCGTACGCCATCTTGTCCCACACCGGGTTGTCATCATCAATCCAGGTTCCATCCAGATCGTAGGTGTAGTAGGGACGGAACCGGGGTATCAGTTCGGGATGGTAAGTCCAGTTGTTATGCGAAGGTGTAACTCCGTATTGGGCGAGCTGGGAGTTACGGATAATGCGGATGCTATAGAACGGCGCAACGTCGACCCCCAGGCGGCGGGCCTGCCGGATGGCGTTTAGAAACTGCTGCCGGGTCCCCAGATCTTTCCGGAGCGGGACGGGCAAAACAAACATCCGGCACCAGAACCACGGGACAAGCACATGGAGGTCATATTGGCGCGCATCCCGGGCCACGCGAGGAATGTCCGTAAACCGGAAATAAGCTTTGGCAGGATCGGTTTCAGGCGCCTGGGTCATCCAGATGGACTGGAAGCCCAGACCATCTCTCACTTGCGGGGGCAACGGGCGGGGCGGATTGACCTGCTGGACATAGTGCCGGTACACTTCAATTCCTTTCGCCCAGCCGCCCGGGTGAGGCGTCAACCAGAACTCGCCGCTATCCCACGTTTCACCCGGCTTGATGGTTGTTTTGTGCTGCCAATCAAGACGAAGACTTTCAGGGTGTTGCTCAATCCGGTCGGTCAGGATGTCCGGCCTCACGGCCGTGCGCCACTCGCGCTGGAAGATGCTCAGGCCGCCCTTCAGGCTTCCGTAGTCGATCCACCGCAGGGCGTTCTTATCTCCCGCAATATATTGTCGCCATCCGATGTCCGAATAGTACGGCGGGACTCTTTCCGGCGGCTGGTAGGGAACCATGAAAGGATGAAGAACTTCCCGCGCCAGCCGCAGCTCGGTCCGTTCAACTCCATCGAACGGTTTCAGGCCCTGGAGGTCCGGAAACAGGATCTGGGGGATGGGCGCGCTCGAGTGGTTCTCAATGTGGCAGGTGAGGATCACCGACCTTCCGTCGCCGGCGGCGCGAATGGTGACCTGCGCGCTCACTTTGCCTGTGGGAAGCGGCACGTTATTCCGGCTTGCGCCAAGGGCGTCCCACGAGATTTTTATTCCGTTGGATTCCTTTGTTACCCGAGCGACTGAAAAACGGGAGGCCAGGCGCAGAGGGCTGAATGCCTTGACGGGATAGGCCAGGTCGAGAAGACCCGCCGATGCCGGTTTCGCTTTCAGGATCACGCCGGTGGCGGGGTAATACAGGTTGACGATGCTCCCCGTCCGGGCATCCACCCGGATCTGCAATCCGTTCAGGGTAATGTTGACGGTTGACGCCGGCTGCGCGGCTCGGACGAATCCCGCGGAAAGCAAAGTGCAGACCGCTGCAATCAGGATTACCACAAGGCCTCGTTTCATCTTTTCAGCTCGCATCCTACCCTCCTGTGATGTATTGTCCGGCGTGCGAACCCAAACCGCTCAAGGAGCCTGCATGCCTTTGGGCATTTTCTCAACGCCCGGGCAGCCATCCACTTTGACGCCCAGCACGGGAGCCTGAAGCGCCAGCACGCGCTGGATTTCAAGTTCCCAGACGGCCCATTGGTGCCCGCCCGGGACTTCGGAATACCGGTAAGGAATTTTCAGTCGGGCCAGCAGGTGCGCAAAGGCGCGATTATCTCCCAGCATGACCTTGCTGTCACCTTCTCCGACCGAAAAGTAGATTTGCGGCATCCTGGCGCGCGGGACTTTTTGGACCAGCTTAAAGGGATCTACGGCGGCGCGGGCAGGATTATTGAGAGGACCAAAGGCCTCGCGCAAGGTGGCATCCTTCTTTTTGACGGGGTCCCATTCCGCGCAGCCCAACGCCCCGCTGAGGCTGGCTACCGCGGCGAACAGGCCCGGGTGCTTCAAGCCCAGCATCATGGCGCCATAGCCGCCCATGGAATCCCCGGCGATGGCCCGTCCCGAGCGCGAGGCAATGGTGCGGTAGTGGCTGTCAACGTAGGGAATCACATCCTGGATCATGTAATCTTCCCAGCGCATGGCAGGGTGGGCGTAGCTATTGACGTACCAGGAAGTGGCTCCGTACTCCGGCATAAAGATGATTTCTTCGTAATGCTGCGCGTACTCGACGATGTGCGATTTAGCGGCCCAGGCCGTGTAATTGCCGCTGTAACCATCCACCAGGTAAAGCACCGGAAAACGCCGATTGGACCTGGCGTAATCGCTCGGAAGGATGACATTGGCGTTCACCGTCATTCCGCCAAGATGCCGGGCCACAAATGTCACGGTCTGGTAGCTGGCGGCTTGCGCAAGCCCGGCGGACGCCATAAAGGCTGCGACCAAAAGGAGAGCGGTTCGCTTCAGTTTTATGATCTTCAATTGTTCCTCGATTCATCCTGCGGGAAAGCCGCGGATTTCAAACCGGCTACTTCCCGGCAGAACCTGTGAGAGTAATGCTTTTGGGGGTTGCTCCCGTGCCGCCGTTGCCGGGTCCTACTTCAATGGCTTGCACCATGGCGTCGTGCCGGCAGCCGCCGATCTTCGAGCCCACAAAACGAATGGCAATGACCCCGTTGGTTGGGTGAAGATTGTTGAATACAAGGTCCACTCCACGATCGGCGCCTCCAGCCGTGGCAAACACGTCGAACCCTTCAACAACTTTTTCACCGTTAATGGATATCGTGATCCCTCGCTGGTTCGGAGCATTGTATTGCGTTTCCGCAAACTTCAGGCGCGCGTAATAGACTCCCGGCCCCACGGTTACGTTGACGGTGAATTCAGGCCCATGCACGCCGTAGCGATAAAGCCGGGGATCAAGGTGGTGAGCGGAGCCGGCGGCTTCGTGCCATTTCTGCTTGTCCTTGGGTCCGTAAATAAAGACCGCCTGCCTAAGAGTCCACCAGGTCTTTGCCACGGAATCAGTCAGAGCGCCGGTTCTGGCGATGAACTCCGTCCCGGGCCGCCACGCGTTGCCCTGCCAATCAATGAGATTGTGGCGCGCGGTATAACCAAAAATCATTCGTTGCGTTCCCGTCGGCCCGCCGCCTGAACAGAATCCACTATCGCCCGTGGCCGCAGAAAATTGCACGCCGTCCACGTAGACTTTGTTGCCTGCCGACAGCGGATTGTGTTTGCCCTCAACGACGATTTTCAAGGTATGGTGCGTGTTCGCGAGCCCGCTGGTGGCATAAAGAATTTGCCGGCGCATGGGAGCCGGGCCGTAGCAGTCGATGGGCGTCCGTTGCCTGACCCCGTCAAGAAACACCTCCGCCCGGCCGCCCGCCTGGCTGACCGAGCCCACCAGCCGAACCTGATTGCCCCTAAAGCCGTAGCTGGCGCTTGCACCGGCCTCGGACGCCACCTGCAGGCCTCCGCCAAAATCCCGCACGTCCCGGGCAATCCGCCATGGGCCTTCAAACGTCATTTGCCGGTCGTCGATGGCACGCTGCGGGTCAGGCCCGCGCACCACAACCTGCCTTGCGCCGTCATGGCGAATCGTTACGATCGAGTCACCGCCCGCAAGCCGCCGCACCGTGTAACCGTTGGCGCGAAGGCCTGACCTCCGTGCAAGCTGTTTGCCATCCGCAGTGACTGAGCTGGGAACAAACGATAAACGCAGCACATCTGTGGCCGGGGCGGGAGCGTCAAACGTGTGGTACGCAATCGAGCCCTTGCCGTACGTCACCTGTTTCACCACGCTCGAGGTGCGCATGAGGTGATTTTCGCGGTTCGCCCCCATGATGCCCGGCAGCCACTCCATGGTTTTGAGCACGTAAACCAGCGCCATGGGCTGCGCGATCTTAAACCAATCGCCGTCGACGGGAGCGGTGCCGTCAATGCCGTCCTGGGCTTGGCCATCCGGCAAAGCGTCGTAGGTTGCAAGAATCTGGGAACGCCGGGCGATCTCTTTGCCCCACGCGCTGTCTGCTTCAACGCCGTACTGCGCAAATGTACTGGCCAGCGTCATGGGGCCGTAAGAAAGCGAGAGCCCGCAACAGCCGGAGGACTCCGGATACGCCCAGGCTCCGCTGTAGGTGTCGCTTTCGGAACCGGGATTCACGCTGGTATGGTTCAGGTACAGGCCGAGGATGTTTCGAACGTCATTCTTCCAGTTCGGGAAAACGCCCGGATGGTTCATCATGTACTCCGCGTCAGCATCGGTCGGGAACAGCGACTGCACCGGGTCTTCCCAGTCCCAGAAATTGCGTCCCCAGGTGTCGTTCAGGATCCAATCGGGCAGCAACACGTCGCGGAAATATCTTCTGCCCGCATTTCGCGCTGCAACGATGCTGTTTTGGCGGCCGGTGTACCCGGTCCGGATCAGTTCGTCGAAGAACTGCAGAATACAAACAACGCCCCCCGTCTGGATTCCGTTCATGCCTTTGCCGTCTGCATTGTTGGCGTAACGCCCCCAGGGCGAAGCGTCAGGCTTGTGGCGGCGGTTTGCGGCCAGTAAATCCGCCCAGTGCTTTGCCGCGTTGTACCACCGGACATTGCCTGTCATCTCATAGGCCCTCACCAGCTGCAAACCGACTTCCGCCACGATGTCGAGCTGGATTTTCCCGTCGCCGTCCTTGAGATCATCGCTCGGTCCGAGCCTGCAGTCGCCATACTGCACGCCCATGGTCGGCACGCTGATCAGCATGTTGGGCCAGCCGTGACTCGGAGGCGTCTCGCAGTGGTTGACCAGATAGTTGGCAGTAGCGCTGATGATGCCGAAGGCTGCAGGATCACCCGAATAGCGGTAATCGTTGATCATCCCGTCCAGGATGTAAGCCGCGCGCTGCCCCAAGTCGCCGTTGGCCCAGTTCTTCATGGGACGGACGGTGATTTTCCCGTTCGCATCGGCGTGCCATTTGCCGTTGTAAACGTAGTCGGGCGCAGGAGAAACGGCCCGGCCTTTTCCCGCCCAGGGGTAACGTTTCATCGTTTCCGCCGCCACGCGCACGCGGAAATCGAACTGGCCGTCCTGCCCCTTGTACCACGGCGCGATAACGCCGTACCGGTCTTCGACCGCTGGATGCGCGAAGTATCGCTTCCGGGTTGCCGCGGCAAACAGTTGCCCAGCAATGCAAAACGCAATCGCGAACCCGAGCAGAGTGTTCGTTGAACGCAAGTTCACTTGGGGCCTCGTGTTTTTCTGAATGTGGAAAGCTTAATCTGCTTACGGTCTTCCCGCGCGCCAGCGCGCGTTGCGTTTCCTGGGTTGTACGGATTAAAACTCGCCTCGTTCCAACTCATACAATTCATGAACAGCTGCGTGCTACAAAACTAATTCGCCAAGGGTTTTCAAGACAATTCAATTTGCATACAAAGGTTCATGGCGGGCGTGACTTCTTCGAAGACGGCCATCATGGATTCGACCAGGTCGCGGCCGGTGGAACTTTTCACTTCAGCTTCATTCATCGCATAGAAAAGCTGAAATCCCGCCCATCGGGCCGCTGGAGCCTTTTGAAGCTGGCGCTTGATGCCGGAAACGCCCGGGAAATTGGATTTTGAAAAATAGGCGGGCACGGCTTCCCAGCTCCCTGCACGGATTCTGAACCCTTCTCGCAGGACAAGGCGCTTCAACTCTTTTTCCATTGCGCCGCCCGGCTTGAGTGCGCCGACCAGCCGGTGCCAGTCCCAGTCCCGCGCAAGCTTGCAGGCTGGAAAGTCGCGCGGAGCCCGCACGTAGCCGCGTTCAACCTGCAGGCCGCACGTGAAGAGTTTTTCGTCGGTGTCGACGGAGAGAAAGAATTTGGAGCAGCCGAAACTCACATTGTGCGAAACCGGCTTGATTTCGCGGTTCGCACGCGGCAAATACCCAATCCACTGCCAGTAGACGCCGCGGCCCCAGCGCTGGGTGACAAACGGCTGCCGGTAACGTGACTCGAGACCCAGTTTCAAAATTCGCGTGATGCGCTCGTGGTCTTCGAGATTGCCGACGTGAATGCCTCTTTGGAAATCCAGAAACTCCGGCCGAAACCCAACGGCAACCGTGCCGGTGGGCGGATACGGTTCCTGAAGATTGCGTTTTTGCCGCATTGGAAATCCGCCCCTATTCTACCAGCAGACGGACGGCGGCGACTCTTGAATTGCGGCGGGCACAGGGCCTTCTGGGGATCCGGGGGATAAAAAACTGTTTACGGGTACGATTTTTGCATTGTGCCGCCTAGTGCGTGAGGGCCACAGCATAAGCTCCGGCACCGACGTGCGTTCCGATGGTGACAAGGCGCAGCGCCGTCGCCCATTTGGCGTGGCCGTGGGACTGGAGCCTGCCGGCAAGATAGTTGACGGCGTAGGCGCTGGCTCCGAGCGCCACAAAGATGCCCGGGTTACGGGCAAAGGGCCGTACCAGGGGATTGGCTTCATAGCATTGGTTGCCGCAACTGTGGAGCGCATGGTAGGTGGTCGCAGCGTCAAATTCCGCGGCCAGGTAAACGCCGGTTGAAAGGATCGCCGCCTTGTGGGGTCTCTTCGCTGCAAAAGCCGGTGCCGCCAGAGCCACACAAAGTACCCCACATGCCCAAACTCGAAATGCAGTCATCAGCACCTCGCGCGCTTCAAGAATTGAGGAGAGCCGAGCCCTGCCGGCTCCGTGCTTCGGCCACTCGTCTCAGGCCGGTCCACCCGGCGGGCCGTACGCCGCCGGGAATCTTGAGGGTTCACAGCGTGTCGTGGGTTTGGGAGCAAGCCCGCGTCAGCAGATGTAGCCTTCGACCAGCGGATGCTGGCCGAGTGGCATGCTGTAAAGGAAATCCTCGACCACTACCAAGACACGCTCTTCTTGCTCGGTCGGCTGAATTCGGGTCATGGTGATGGAGACTGTTTGCCGCCCGCGCAGCGTCGTGAAGGAACAACTGGTCGCGATGTAAGGGCGATTCAGCAAATTTCTGACCTGGTTTTCCAGGCCTGCGGCGGGCAGCACGTCTTCAAGCTGCCATCCCAAAACGTCTTCAGACTTCTGGCGGGTGGCGCTGAGAAACGCATCGTTCACTGCATGAACCCGCATGTCTTGGGACACCACCAGCAGGCCCGCTGGTATTTCTGGGGCTTGCCCCACCGGTGCAACGCCCGCTCGGTGGAAGACGCCTTCCACCCCCAGCCGTTGCTCGCGTCTTTGCTTGTTCAGAAGCCGGGCGGCCAGGACCGGCAGCCCCAAGACCACCACAACCAGGGCCCAAATCAGTTCCGGGCTGGAGTTCGACGTCAGGAAATAAATAAGCAGTGCTGCGGCTCCGCCGGTTATAAAAAGCACCGCCAGCGCGGAAAGGCGCGCATCCTCTCGCAACTCCCGCCGGCACGAAGTTGATAACTCGGGGACTGCTGGTTGCCAGGCCGGTTTGTGATGCCCGCCAACTACCGCCATTGCTTTCTCCTCAGAACAGCTGCGGTGATATGGAATTGCCGCTTTCAACTTTTCTATCGGCAGCCGCCGGACCCACCATGAGGCCCGGGCTCTCAGCGGTTCGATAACGGCAGACGGTTGCGGTCCAAGGCGGGAACCGGCCGGGCCTGCCTTCGTCCGAGCGGTCTGTTGTGTTAATCTTTGCAAGAACGACGGGGCCTACATCACTTTGGAACCTGTCAGGGTTGCGGGTTGCGCCAGCGGCCCGCCGAACGGCTTAAGGGGGAGAATTCCATCGGGCGGATGAGGATTGCGTCCCCGGCTTGCCGGTCCCTGCCGGCTGCCTGCTCCTTGCGCCACGCAAGCCGACAACCTTCAAGGAGGATCATCTTGGCAAAAGAAGGCGAATCCCAGTTGCTGTTTGACAGCGTTTTGATGGGAGTGGTGGGAGGGTTTGCCGCCGTGCTGTTTGCCTGGATGCTGCGGGTTTCGGAAGAGTTTTTCATGGGTTGGGTGGCCGGTTATCAGGCGCCCAAGCTGCCCGGCGAAGGCGGGAGGCTGGTGCAGGTGATCGGGCCGCACGGGCTTTGGCTGGTGGTGCCCGTGGCTATCGTGGGCGGCTTGATTTCCGGATTTCTGGTTTACACGTGGGCGCCGGAGGCCGAAGGCCACGGCACCGATACGGCGGTTAAATCTTTCCATCGCGCGGGCGGGTTTATCCGGGCGCGGGTAGCTCCGCTAAAGATGATTGCCTCAGCCATTACGATCGGCTCGGGCGGTTCAGCGGGACGGGAAGGTCCCACAGCGCTGATCGGTGCGGGATTTGGATCGGTTTATGCCACCTTGCGGCACCGTTCCGATGATGAGCGCCGTTTGCTGGTGATTATCGGTATGGGCGCGGCGCTGGCCGCTATTTTCCGCTCGCCCATCGGCACGGCGCTTTTCGCCATCGAGGTTCTCTATGGCAGCCTGGAGTTTGAGGGTGGCGCTCTGCTCTACGCGCTGATTGCTTCCATCGTCGCGTACTCCATCAACGGCGCCTTCGTGGGCTGGAAACCGCTTTTCGAGATCCCGAAATCCTTGCCCACGCCCGGCCCGCAGGATTACGTCTGGTACGGGGTTTTGGGGGTGGCCAGCGGGCTGATTGCGACGTTTCTTCCTTTTGCTTTTTATAAACTCCGGGACGCTTTTCGTCTTCTGCCGATTTCCGACAAGCTGAAACCCGCGCTGGGAGCGTTGGGCGTGGGATTGCTCGCCCTCGAGCTGCCGCAAGTTTTGGGCGGAGGTTACGGTTGGATTCAAGAGGCCATCAACGGCCACCTGGCGCTGAAACTGCTCGTCATCCTGATTTTTGCCAAAATTCTGGCATTCGCGCTCACGGTGGGCTCGGGCGGTTCGGGCGGTGTCTTTGCTCCCAACCTCTATGTGGGAGCCATGCTCGGCGGGCTTTTCGCCCTGGTGTTTCACCAGGCTTCTCCGGACTTTGCCGTGGTGGGAATGGCAGCGGTGTTTGGGGGTGCTGCGAGGGTCCCCATCGCTACCCTGGTCATGGTCATGGAAATGACGGGAGGCTATCGATTGCTGGGAGTCGCCAGCCTGGCCGTGCTGATCAGCTATGTGGTTCAAACCCGGTTATCCGCTTTCTTAAAACTGAAGTACCACAGCATGTATGAGGCCCAGGTCCCCGGCCGCGCTGATTCACCCGCTCATTACGTGGAGTACCTTCGAGTGGGCTTAAACCTTATTGGGAAGCGAAAAGTTCCCGCATCCGCGCATGTGGGCCACTTAAATTTCATGTCGCTTCTCCGCTCCGGCATTCCGGTCGATCTGCCCGGCGGCAAGCGGATCATGGCTTGCAAGCTGGATCCTCAAAGCAGCCAAATCGGCAAGCAAATCGAGCAGTGTACGGACGAAATTGGGGAAGAAAACGTGGAGATTGTTGCGCTGATGCGCGGACACGACATTCTGTTGCCGAATCCCGCGTCGGTTTTTAAGCCAGGCGATCGGATGCTGGCCATCGTGACGCCGCGCGGGCAAACCTGGCTGGAGCATCATTTTGTTCTTCTGGAGCCCGATAAGAAATCCGAAGAGAAATCCTGATGTCCCGGGTTTTGGCACCATCTTCCGGCAACAAGTTCCAAGGTGCCGGATCATAAAACGATTCAGGGGATTCTCCGAAAGCGGAGTCGCTGGATTTTCGTCCGGCACAGTGACCCAATGCAGGCCTGAAGGGCGGCGTTGCGGGAAACGAAGTGGCCCTGCCAGGGGCCAACCCGTTGACACCTTCAGCATCCGCGTGCTACAAGGGAAAAAGACCTTAATCTTGTCGAAGTAGTGTGGGCCTGTGGCGCAGTTGGGAGCGCGCATGACTGGCAGTCATGAGGTCGAGGGTTCGAACCCCTCCAGGTCCACCATGATTCCAAAGAACTTAACCCCAATCTGCCAATCAGAAAAAGTACCATTTCGTACCACTGTCAATGGTCGAGCAGCATTCTTGCTACCTTGCTGTTCGCCTCACGGTTCGCCGGGGCAACATCAGATTCAATTCCGTAGCCCATCGTTACCCGTAAGTCAGAGTGACGCATCAACTCCTTCTGAACTTCCAATTCAGTGCCGCACCGTTTGAGCGATGCACGATACGTGTGCCTGAATGTATGCCACCCAACCTTCCCGATTTTAGCCCGAGCGGCGGCTGGTTTGAGGTAATCTGCGAGGATGCTGTCTTTCCACCGCCATTTGCCGGTTGGACCTGCGAATACGTAATCCTCATCAGACTTGTAGGTCGACCGTTCCTTGTGTTGTAGCAGGATTTCAGCGAGACCTGGGTCCATAGGTTGGATGCCTTCACTTGCCGTAGTTTTCGTGGGGTTGATTTCTCCGGCCACGATGGAGCGTTTAACATTGATCGTGAGGTCTCCAAAATTGATGTCCCCCCATCGCAACGGTAGAAGCTCTGAGGCTCGTAAACCTAGGGCAGTTGCGGTAATTGCCATTGTCCGGTAAGGCTCCGAAGAAACCGAGAAACTCACTCTGGAAGTGGTATAAAAACACCGGGCCCCTCAAGTGATGTAGACTCTCTCAATTGGATTGGTACAAAATCTCAGGCAGGTCAGGTTTGCATATCCCTCCAAAGGCGGTTCAACTCGCCAATCCGTCCTGGTGATCCAAGTCACGACGGCCACGAACCATATCCGCGGATAGGCCGTTATGCGTCAAAGTGCTTTGCGCGCCGGGAACCATGGCGTCTACCGAGCCTTGGCTACCATCGCACAGGCCAGCGGAAGTTGTGGCAACGGCGTGAACCCTTTGTAGAAGTCTCTGCACCTTGATTTTTGGCCCATGATTGCTGCGGGAACTTCAACGGGGGCCGGATGGAGATGTTTCAGTGCGGGGGCAGGCAGCGGATATCAACCTCACCCGCACAAAAGCCGTCCTTCCTTTTTCCATTCTAAGGCGAGGAGAGAAACATCGTCCCGCAAGCAGTCGTGGCACTGCCATTCCTCCACTGTCTGCAACAGGGCTTTAAGACTTTCCTGGAGAGGAAGCTGGTAAACCTCTTCGAGCCGGGCAAGAAGCCGTTGAGCCCCATATTCCTCTTCTGAGACGTTCGAGGCTTCTGTGACTCCGTCAGAATAGAGGTAGATCCGGTCACCCGGACGCAGCAGGACAGCACGTTCGTCGTAGGATGCAGCGAAGAGGCCGATGGGAAGGCCCGTAGGAGCCTCAAGCGCAAGAGGCGCAGCACCGCTTCGCACCAAGATAGGTCCGGGGTGGCCCGCTGCAACATACTGGAATTCGCCCGATTCCGCGTTCAGCATTGCATAGACCAGCGTGAGATACTGCGGGGCAATATTCTCCCGCATGAACTGCTGATTTAAAACCAGAGCTATATCCGCCGGGGAGGCCAGCGAGGAAGAAGGACCGCCCGCAGGTTCACCCGGCCTTAAGCCCGGCACGTCAAGTCTTCTGGAAAGGAGCAAGCTCGCCGCGACCGCCATCAAGGCAGAAGGCACACCGTGCCCGCTCACATCCAAAAGATAGAGGGCGACGTGCGCGTCGTCGAGCTGCAGGACATTGAGTTGGTCTCCCGCAAGTTCCGCGGTCGGCTTGAATAGCCAGGCAAACTCAACTCCCTTCATGCGGGGAGGAGCATTGGGAAGGAAAGCCTGCTGAACCTTGGCAGCGGCCTCCAAGTCGCGCATCATGCGGTTGTTGGTGGCAAGAATCTCATTGTTGGCAGCAGCTAAGCTTTCTTCGGCCAGCCTCCGGGCCGTAATGTCGGATTGGATTCCGACGAAATGGGTCAGGCTGCCCTTGTCATCGCGTAAGGGAGCGATCGAGAGCCGATTCCAAAACGGCGTCCCATCCTTGCGGTAATTCAGCAGTTCCACCAGGCAGTCGCGGCGATCTCGGAGACACTCACGAATTTGCTCGAGTGTGGCAGGGTCCGTTCCAGATCCCTGCAGAAAGCGGCAGTTGCGGCCAAGGACATCCTGGCGCGAATACCCCGTCAACCGCTCGAAACCGTCATTGACGTAGATTAAGGGATTGTCGGGCTGGCTGGGATCAGAGATGACGATTCCCTCCGCCGCCGCTCCCATGGCACGATCTCGCAGGCGCAACTCATCCTCAACCCTTTTCTGCTCTGTGATGTCGCTTTCGATGGCTGTAAAACCCGCGAGTTCTGCAGAATCGTTGTGAAACGGTTGGACTTCAATGTGCACCCAATACTTACGGCCCGACTTGCTATAGTTCATGACTTCTGCCTTGAACCCCTCGCCCCTGCTGAGCCGTTCCCGCATATAGCCCGCGGTTCTTTCGTCGGTCTCCGGCCCTTGCAGAAACGATCCCGGTGTGGCCCCGCGTGTCTCCTGCAACGTGTATTCCGTCACCCGGGTAAAGGCCTCGTTCACCCACTCAATTCGCCCTTGCGGGTCGGTTATGATAACGATGTTGTCGGTCCGGCTGGCGACGAGAGCAAGTTTGCCCGCTTGCGCCTCGCTTTGCTGAAGCCGTTGCATGGCCCGCGCGAATTCAAACGCATGATCAATGGCGTATTCGAGAAGCGGCCTGTTGAGTTGATTGCGGGGAAGGCATCCTGCCGCTCCCGCCTTGATGAGATGAGCGCGAGAATCCGGGGTCGCATCGGGCGTCAAAAAAATGATGGGTTTTGTCCAGCGGCTTGCGAAAGCTTGTTGCAGAAATGCGCCGGCCTCGTCTGGACTGCCGTTGAGCGCTACGAAATAGATCTCGTGTTCTTGCTGGCTTAAAGTCGCTGCGGCCTCGCTGGTCCGCGCCTGCCATTCCAGGGCAATCGTCCTCCCCTGAATCTGAGCCACGATTGCTCGCAGGGTGTCGAAAAGAGCGGAATCTCCGCCGATCAGCAAAATCCTAAGAGAAGAGTCACTCATAAAAGACTCCGCAGATTTCGCGGTGCCCAGGGCCTTCCGCAAGTCGCGCGTATTCCCTCCCGGCATTTGAACCAAAGTGGGCGTACACGGAAACAGAAACCTCTAGGTAACGGTAACGACCATGCCGGCACAGGGCAACTTACCGATCCGCCGGTACCCGCGAACCAAGCTTGAATCAAAGTATAGGGCATCTCCCTTTTCAGGTCATTCTCTTCCTCGCCGAGGAGGAGTCCCAGCTTGCCGCACAATCCATAAATGAACTCGGCGCCGACGTGCTCGTTGAACCGCGTTTTTGCGGCGTTGGAATGATTGGACTTGGAAGGCCAAAAGGGGATGTTGCGGCAACAGCTTGTCGGTTTGAGAGTCTTGGTGCTTCCCAAAAGGCTCATGCGGCACCCAAACTACAGCTGAGCGGTGGGCTCCCTGGCAAGATCGGGAGGAGGTTAAAAGGGTTGGGCGAGCCAACGGAGCGGGTCGCGATAAACGCCCTAGAATTTAGATATCACCGTTCACTTGACGGTAAGTCGGCAAACCATCCTTGGGATAAGGCTTTCGGGGGGTGGCGAGTCAGGTCGCGCCGTAAGCCCTCAGGCTGTCACAGCCCGGAAAATGTCCGCACGTGAGCTTCCGGCTTTGCATGCAAGGATTGGCCGCGGCGGATACGAATGTTTGCATCTTCCACCGTCCGACTGCCGTCCTTGCAATCTGCGGCAACACTGGGCATGGCAGTCGGCAACAGTCAAGGACCCCGCGTCCTAGAAGCGGGGCGATCTGCCGGGCGGCGGGGCGCAACCAAACCGGCAGTACGGGCAAGGCAAAAGGAGCGGCAAGAAGCCCCCACTGGGACTTTGCTCCCGCTGACAGGTGGATTTGCGCCGGCGGCCGACTGGGGGCTTTCTCGACCGTGTTGTAATGGCTCTGCTGCAATGGAATGGTCCGGAGGCCGCTGTGGGTTTTTGGACCACCATAGAGGGAATATGTGGCCAAGGTCCGGCGGGGCACGATGAAGTACCAATTCGTCACCGGTCTGCTGTTCCGCCCGGAGATATCGACGTTTACTTCCTGCCGTTCCCGATGCCGCCACGCTCCGTGAACCCCAGCACCTGCTGGACTGGCTG
>CAYWMN010000059.1:0-17038 GCA_964459065.1 uncultured Acidobacteriota bacterium
CGCTACGCTGCGTGAACCAGTTTCGCGGCTACCAGGGCAGAGGCCGCGGATTTAACAGTCCGCGCTGCCGGGCCGCGCAGCAGCTCTCTTGACAAGACATACCACAATATGCTAGTATTGTAGTCTTCTCCGGCGACTGGAATTGGCGCCGGGGAGTGAGACTTTGTTGCCGGAGAAAAACGATTTTGGCGTGGGAAACTGCCGGGCAAGAAAAAAAAGAATTCTTTTTTTCGACAAACGAAGCTAGGAAGTTGTTGAAAACAAAAGGAAGCAGTCGAAAAAACGGCCAAAACGAACCTAAAACGAAGCTAAAACGAAGCGGGGAAGTTGTTGAAAATACGTCAGGCAAAAAAGAACGAACCGAAAACCTACCGAAAATCCGGCTGGCTAACCTATTGAAAATAAAAGCCTGCCGAAAACCGGCCGATTGCCGCCCTCAGCGTCGCAAAGCCTGTCTCCCGCCGGATTGCCCGTCTTTCCCCGGGGCCGGCCTGCCGCTACACCGGCTCTTCGAACATGCGCCGTTCGGGCACGACGACCACGATGCCGGAGTCGGTGACGTGATACTTCTTGCGGTCTTCCTCCGGGTCGAAACCGATGTTCGAGTGCTCGGGGATATCGATGTGGCGGTCGATGATGGCGCGGCGGATGCGCGAATAGCGCCCGATGTTGACATGCGAGAAGATGATGGAACTATCGATGTCCGTAAAGCTGTTCACGCGCACGTTGGGGGAGATGATCGAGTGGGCCACGCGGCCTCCCGAGATGATCGATCCCGCGGAGACCATGGAGTCCACGGCAACGCCCATGCGGCGGCCTTCCTGCGCAAAGACGAACTTGGCGGGCGGATACTGCCGCTGGTAGGTCCGGATGGGCCAGCTGCTGTCGTAGAGGTTGAACACCGGCGAAATGGAGACCAGGTCCATGTTGGCTTCATAGTAGGCGTCGAGCGTCCCGATATCGCGCCAGTACTTGGCTTCTTTGTGGTTCTCGTCGACAAAGTCGTAGGCGTAGACCTGGCCCTTCTCGATGAGTTTGGGAATGATGTTCTTGCCGAAGTCGTGGCTGGAGTTGGGGTCTTTGGCGTCGGCCAGGCTGGTTTCAATCAGCAGGTCGCGGTTAAAGCAATAGATTCCCATCGAGGCGTAGCATTTGTCCGGATGGTGGGCGGCTGGCTTGGGCTGGGCGGGCTTTTCCTGCCAGCCCACGATGCGGTGCTGGGAATCGAGCTCGGCCACGCCGAAGCGGTACGCTTCACTGGTGTCGATTTCGAGGGTTCCCACGGTCACGCCGGCGCCGGCGTCGATGTGCCGCTGAATCATCTTCTGGTAATTCATCTTGTAGACGTGGTCGCCGGAAAGGATCAGGACATATTTGCAGGGTTCGTTGCCGATGGAATAGAGATTCTGGAAGATGGCGTCGGCCGTGCCGCGATACCAGTGCTCGCCCACGCGCATCATGGGGGGAAGAACTTGAACGAATTCGTCCAACTCTCCCGCCAGCATGTTCCAGCCCTCGCGCATGTGCCGGTTGAGCGAAAGCGACTTGTACTGCGTCAGGACGAAGATGCGGCGCAGGTCGGAGTTGAGGCAGTTGGAAAGCGTGATGTCGATGATGCGGTAGATGCCGCCGAAGGTGACGGCCGGCTTGGCGCGGTCCCGCGTCAAGGGATAGAGGCGCTCGCCCGCGCCTCCTGCCAGCAAGCATACCAGTGTGTCTCTGACCACGCGAGCGCCCCTCCGTCAACTGAGATTGGGAACTTTGCCGGGCTCGTCGCCCATACCGGGCCTGAAGGTTTTCAAGCTCCCTTGATGAACGGGATTATATCAAAGGAAACCGGCGGCGCCGAAGGCCCTGTTCATTTTGTTTTGCCCGGTGGGCTCGCCTCGGGCCTCGCCGCTCGAACGGCGGCGGAGAAAGCCGCTATGATATATTCAAAGCATTTCCAGATTGTTTCGGAGCGTGCCTGACGCGAAATCAACAACAACCCGCGCTCGCAACTTACGCCATGCCCGTCCGCAAGACGCTGGGGCGCCGCTATCCCGAGCCCGCGCACGGTTACCGCAACGAGTATGAGCGCGACCGCGACCGGATTGTCCACTCGCGCGCCTTCCGCCGCCTGGAAAACAAGACGCAGGTTTTTACCCGGCGCTATTCCGACCATTTCCGCAACCGCCTGACCCACACGCTCGAAGTGGCGCAGATCAGCCGCACGGTGGCCAAGGCGCTGGGGCTCAACGCCGATCTGGTGGAGGCCCTGGCGCTGGTCCATGACGTGGGCCATCCCCCTTTCGGCCACACGGGCGAGCGGGAGCTCGACCGCCTGATGGAAGCGCACGGGGAACGCTTTGACCACAACCTGCACGCGCTGCGGATCGTCGAGCAGCTGGAGCAGAAGTATGTGAATTTTCCCGGCCTGAATCTGACCTTCGAGGTTCGCGAGGGCATCATCAAGCACTCGCGCGATTACGACCCGGCAACGTATCCCTCGCTGGCGGAATATCGCCTGGGCGAGCGCCCGCCGCTCGAAGCTCAGCTGATCGACCTGGCCGACGAGATCGCCTACAACTGCGCCGACCTCGACGACGGCTATGAGGCCAAGCTTCTCACCCTGGAGCAGATTCGGGAGGCGGTCCCGGCTTTTAAGCGATTCCTGCGGCCGGTCGAGCGCAAGTTTGCCGGCGCACCCGAAAAATTGAAATTCAATGAGGCTCTCCGGGCGCTGATGGACGCTCTGGTCACCGACTTGATCGAGGCTACCCGGGAGCAACTTGAAAAAATGGAGGTGGGGACGCTCGCTCAGGTGCGCGCCGCGCCGCGCCGGCTGGTGAGGTTCAGTCCGCGCCTGGGGGCGGAGAACCAGAAGATCAAGGACTTCCTGCAGCAGAACCTTTATGCCCACCGGGCGGTCCGCGCCGAGCGCCAGAGGATCGTCAAACGCGTCGAGCAGCTCTTCGACTACTTTATGAAACACCCGCGCAGCCTGTCCGCCTTTTATGTCGATAAAGCCCGAAACGAACCGCTCTGCCGGGTGGTCTGCGATTACATCGCCGGCATGACCGATAACTACCTTGCCGACCAGCACTGCAAGTTTCTTGGAGGCACTGCCTGAATCGTATTCGCAGGTTGCTCAGGTCCGGCAATAGGGCCGGAGCGCCTGGTAGCAGGTTTTTGCCACTCTGAACGGATTGCCCTTTTGATACCGGCTACCGAAAAGCTCCGTGCTCAGGTTTCCGGTGTAGCCGATGCGGGTGAGGGCGGCGGTGATCTGATGGAGCGGGATCGCTCCCTGGCCGGGCGGAACGCGGTCGGAATCGGCCAGGATCTCCCGGGGAATGGAGCCCGGAGCGTCGTGGAAATGCACGTGCTCCACTTCGCCGGGCCGGAGGGCCTGAAGGTCGTCAAACTTGCTGACGCCCGCGAAGAAGTGAAAGGTGTCGAGGCAAACCCCGGCATTGGGCTGCCCGGCTTCACGAATCAATTGCAGCGATGAGAGGAGTGATCCGAACAGCGTCGAACGCGCAATAAACTCGAAGGCAATTCGAACCTTGTAGCGTGCGGCAAGCTCGGCGATCTTCACAAAGCGTTCCACCGCCGCCCGGTAATCATCCTGCGTTGCGGGGTGTCCCACGGCGGAAAAGATCACGTAGCGGGGAACCTCCAACGCTTGAGCCATTTCAAAATTACGTTCGAAATCCGGGAGGCAGGGTTCGAGGCTTCCATGCTGTTGCCACAGGCAAGCTCCCGAAGCGCAGGCGGAGACGGCGGTAAGGCCGTGCTGCCGCAACAAGGTCCTGACGCGGGCAGGTTTCAAGCCTTCTTTGCGAATCTTCGAGAACCAAACCTCGATGCGCCTGAACCCTGCGGCCGAATAGGCTTCGCAATCTTTTTCAAAAGAGGCCTCGAAGGTGGTGGATTCATTCAGGCAGGCGTGGAATCCCCCGGAAACTCCCGGTGTTCCGCGGGCGATGGCCGTGGCTGTGGCCGCGAGCGTTCCGGCAAGAAAATGGCGGCGTTGCATAAGTTCTCTCCCCAGCCGCGTACGGCTAATGTGATCCATCCGAAAGTGCGGACCGGCTGCACCCCGGAAAAGATGGCAAAAAGGTATTCCCCTGGTAGCGAAGGTCGCGGTGGATTCCGATTGCGGAGGTGTAGTAGCCGTCGACAGTCATCTTCTTGAGCTGACCGAAAAACCGCTCGAGATCGGTCCGCGGGTTTTCTTCACCCGAGGCCGATTTGGCAAGGGCCGTTGCAAGCGACCCGCGGGCGGCCTCGTCGTGCATCATTTGCAACCCGCTTCTCCATTGCGCTTTCGTTGCGTCGTTGCTGGTAGCGACCATGAGGTCTGCAAACAGGCTGACTCGGGCGGCATGAGCCCCGGGAGAGTGCTCATCGGCGGGAATAATCATCTCCATCAGCCGGTCAAGCATTTCAATTTCCTGCCCGGTGAAGAAGCGCAGCCGATAATGGCCCGGCTTCCAGGCGGTCGCCGGCTGGCCGCTCGCGCGAGCGGCGGTGATTTCCGCCGGAGCCAGCGCCCCAAGCGCCACAATCTTCAATGCCGTGCGGCGTTCCATTCTCGATTCTCCCTTTCGCGGAATTCACGCGGGCTTGCATCCGCGAAACAACCTTGTCAGTCTTCGCGGTGATTTACTTGGGCCCTGGGGCCGGAGTCAGCACAATGTTTCGAAAAGCCACACGGCCTTGCTCGCTGCCTTGCAGATAGATGGGTCCCGGCAGCCCCTCGTGGCTGTCGAGCGCGCCGCCGGTAATCCCCGGGATCTCCCGGTGGTCGAGGACGGTTTTCCCGTCCTGCACCACGGTGAGGGTTCGGCCGAGAAGCGTGATGTCATAGGTCTGCCACTTGCCCGAGACGCGCGGCAGTTCCGGCGTAGGAGCTAGAAAGCCATACACCGCCCCGGTGTGGTGGCTGGGCGGCTCCTGCGCCGAGTCGGTTTCGATCTGGACCTCGTAACGGCCCCGCAGATACACGCCGCTGTTGGACATGGGCCCGCACTTAAACTCAAGGTGCAGCTTGAAATCCTCAAACTTGGACTTTGAGATCAACTCGGAGCCGTGTCCGCTTTCCACCAGCGTGCCGTCTTCGACCTTCCAAATCGACCCCCGGCTGGGATTGCGGAACTTCCAGCCGTCAAGATTCCTTCCGTTGAACAACCGGATGGGCTTGCCCCATTTGGGCGTGCCTTCCCGCTTGAGCGCCGGCGCCCTCTGGCCGGTCCATTGCCAGGTCACACCGTTCGGCTGGCTTGCCGTTCCGACCAGCTGGCCGTCCACCAGTTTTCCCTTGAAAAAGGTGTCCTCGTTGAAACCTTCTTTTTCCTTGGGTGAGAGGAAAGCGATCTGCTGCTTGCTGATGCCGAATTTGCCCACCTCGGTTGCATGCCCCGAGAGTCCCACCATCAGAATCTTCGGCTGGTTCTGCTGATCAGTGACTTGAATCCATGCAGGCAGTTCCTTTTCCGGAGTTTTGATCGTCAGATCCCAGCGGCCCACAAACTCTTTAATTGAAGCGGCCACGCTGGACGAACTGCTGTTTGTCTTTTTCGAACAGGCTCCGAGTGCAAGCAGTGCAACCCAGACTAACGCCGTCCGCAGCGTTTGTTTTCGTGCCATTTTCATCTCCTTCGCCCCAGCCGGCTCCAATGGACGCCGGTGATTTCTGCTGCGTGACCGTAACGGCATCCCGCGGCCTCGTCTTCGCTACGATTCGTCAAACCTTGCTCGGTAGTCTCTCGGGGTCCCCGAAAGCAGCATGACGTTCCGATTCTAAAGCTCTCCCCGTTTTCGTTGCCTCTGAATGTAATCCGCCGCACGCATGGACAACGCCATGATGGTGAGGGTCGGATTTTTCTCGCTCGTGGCCGTGAAGGTGCTTCCGTCGGTCACAAACAGGTTCTTCACATCCCGGGACTGGCAATAGGCGTTCAGGACGGAAGTCCTGGGATTTTTCCCCATGCGAATGGTTCCCACCGCGTGGCTGGCGAAGCCACGCGGACCGTCCGCGAAATCGGTGAAGACCGTGCCCTTCATTTTGGAGCAGATTTCCAGCATGCTTTGTTTTTGGGATTTCCACATCGCATAGTCGTTGGGGACAAAGCGATAGTGGATGACCGGGATAGGAATCCCATACCGGTCCTTCCGGTCCGGATCGACCGTCACTCGGTTGTCGGCCGACGCGACGGTTTTGCCGAACGCCGCCATCTGGAGAAAACCGGGTTGCATCTTTCTCACCTGCGCTTTGAAGGCCGCTCCATAGCCGCGCAAGCGGTGAGCCTGGTGGGGAAACATGTAGGAAGCAAAGTTCACCTGGATTCCCCAGCCACCGGCATAGTCGGGTTTGCTAAAAAGTTGATTGTAGCGGGGAATATAAACGTGGTCGGTGGCTCCATCCTGGTTGGTGGGCGGTAAACCCTCAAGCTCCTTGATGTACATCTCAACGCCCGTGACGTGGTGGCCGTGCAGATAACGGCCGACCATGTCATTTGAATTGCCCAGGCCGTTTGGATGGCGCGGCGAGCGTGAATTCAGCAGCAAGCGCACCGATTCCACCGTGGCGCAGCAGACCACAACCACTTTTGCACGGACTTCCTCTTCCCGCTTGGTGATTCGGTCGACACAGGAGACCGCGCGCGCTTTCCCTTCGCGGTCCACCAGAATTTCGCGTGCGATCGCGTTCTGGCGCAAAGTAAAGTTTCCGGTGGCGCGCGCCTTGGGAAGCATGCAATCCGGCGTGGTGAAAACCGCAGACACATCGCAGCCGTCCATGCAGTGGCCGCAATAGTGGCAAGGCGGCCGGTTGTCATAGGGGACGGTCAGGACCGCCTTTCGAACAGCAATCAGCGGAATGCCCATCGCTTGGGTGGCGCGCCCCAGGATATGCTCGCTGCACCGCCAGGGAATGGGAGGCAGATAATGGTTGCCGCCCGGCAAAATCTCCAGATGATCATTGTGGCCACAGACGCCGATCAGTTTTTCAACGCGGTCGTAATAAGGGGCAATTTCTTCGTAGGTGATGGGCCAGTCTTCCTCAACGCCCTCCCGCGACCGACCGCGGAAATCCTGCGGCGCGTAGCGAAGCGTTACTGCGTTCCAATGAAGGCTGCGCCCGCCAAGCACGCGGATGCGGTCCACTCCGACCGGGTCGCTGGATCGATAGATGACTTTTGAGATGTCTTTGGGATAAAAGAGTGCCTGCTTTTCTCCGCGGAATCCCCGGTACGGCAGTTCGTAGGGCCACTTATGAGAAAGGTAAGGAGGATCAACCTCCTGCCCGGCTTCCAACAGGATGACCTTGGCGCCGCCCTCGCACAGTTCCTTGGCCATGGTGCCGCCGGCCGGACCTGATCCGATTACGCATACGTCGTATTCTGTCATGGGATATCCCGTACACCCGCCCTCGATTTCCGCAAAGGCACGGGCAGGCTAACACCGGCGTGAGTGGGCTGTCAATGGAGTGGGGTCTCGGCGCCTTCGGCGAGGCTGCGAAGACGCGGGTCTCGAATCTGGACTTATCGCGCCAGCCGGAAACCGGCGTCGCTTGCCGGTCATTAGCTGTTCGTGAAGAACCAGGTGCTGGATGTCGTTGAGGTCATCCCAAGGGCTGTGTGAGCGAAAAGAAGTCATTTTCTCTTTGACGCCCCGGAACGTTTGATGTTGAAATTGAAGGGTAGGATCACACTTAATTGTGTGCCACCCAGGGGCGTAAGGAGGTATCCAATGGTTCGAAGGGCTTTGAATATATTGCTGGCGGCCTTGTCCGTTGTTGCGATTCCAGCCATGGTTCGCGCTCAGACAAGTCTGACCGCTGCCCAGAACCAATATTGGATTCCTGAAGGGACGGAGTTTAAGCTGGCGCTCCACACGGCGATCAGTTCCAAGAAATCCAAAAAAGGGGATGTCGTCATTACCACCTTGCTGGATCCCATTTACACGGTGGACGATCGGGTTGCTTTGCCGAAAGGCGTGAGGATTTACGGTCGCATCCAGCAAGTTCACAAGGCGCAGCATCGCGGCAAAGGCGGCCGGCTCTTCGTCCTTTTTAACACCCTCGTGCTGCCCAACGGACAGAAAGTGGCCATGAACGGCTCACTCACGGAGGTGTTTTCCAGCCAGGAAGGCGGCAACGGTTCCACCGTTGATGCTGAAGGAGACCTCAAGGGCGACCATGCCTCGCGCCTGAAGCGGGCGGTTATTTTTGGAGCGCCGACTGTGGCGGGCGGAGCCGCTGGGGGAATGGCGGGCGGCATTGCTGCCGGAGTCGCCGGGCTTGCGGCGGCCTATTTTATTCCCAAGGGCAAACAAGCCGTCCTGCCTGCAGGGTCGTTGGTCGGGATGCGCCTTGACCGGGATTTGACCATCACGCTTCCTCCCCAAAAGAACAAGAACAACAATAACTCCCAGGCTCTCAAGTAGATTCCTGCCCCGGATTACTTCCGGTCATTTTTCCAGAATCTCGTTAAGCCGCTGACTTTCAGCCTGACTTAGGAAGGTTGGAGTTCCTGCAGGCGAGCCCCCCGAATGAAGGGCCGGTTACGCCCTGCCCTGAACGCTTTGGTATTTCGGGATTTTGTAGGGAGCGTGTCCCGGCGCTGTTAGGCCGCGGCGTTGGTTGCGGAAGGAATTTTCTTTTTGAGGATTTCGAGGGCCTTCTGCATTTGGAGGTCGTTGGCCCCGCCGAATTGCTCCTGGGGGCTGTTGCCTGCCTGCTCGCTAGCGGCGGCGCTTTCGTTGGATTGAACCACATTGGGCATGATGCCGTCCGGTGCAATGGCTTTCCCGTCCGGCGTGTAGTACTTGGCGACTGAAAGCAACAAGGCCGAACCGTCGCCCACCGGAATCAGCTTCTGGTAGACGCCTACGCCAAAGCTGCGAATACCCACAACGTCCCCGCGCTTATTATCGAGAATGGCTGAGGCCACAATCTCCGCCGGACCTGCCGTGGACTGGTTGATCAGAACCACCAGGGGAAGATTCGTGATCGCTTCCGAAGGCTGCGCAACCACGTTCTTGCGAGGGTACTTCTGCCCATAAAGATAGGTAATCAGACCCTGATGGAGGAAGAGGTTCGCTGTTTTCTCGCCTACTTCTTCCTGGCCTCCGGCGCAATTTCTCAAATCCAGCACAATCTTCTTGGCTCCGCCGGCGATAAGGCCTTTCAGCTTGGCGGCGATCTCCCGGGACTTGCCCTCATTGAAAGTCGGCACGCGCAGATACGCCGTGTGGTTGTCGACCAGCTTTGAGACCACCGGGGGATCATTCAGCTCCGCCCGGATTACGGTCCTCTTTTCAGGTTGGCCTCCCGAGCCTTTGATGACGGATAGGACAACCTTGGTTCCCGGCTTGCCTGCCAGCAAACGGTCAATCTGCACCACGGACAACTCGCGGACTCGCGTGCCGTTGACCTCGTCAATCAAGTCTCCGGCTTCAATCCCAGCCTTTTGTGCGGGGCTGCCGGGCAAGACGGAGATGATGGTTGCAAAGCCCATTCGCTTCGAGAGGAAGAGTCCTACCTTACCCTGGCCTGGTTTTGGATGCGCCAGGTAAGCCTTGTACTCAGCAGGTGTGAAGTAAGTGCTGTAGGGGTCCAGCACTTCCAGCAGGCCCCGAATCGCGCCGCGGGTGACCTCGTTCAGGTTCGGCTGCGTTACGTATTCCTGCTGGATTCGGGAAAGGACCTCGCTATACACTCCCAAATCGCGGTACGATCTTTCATCCGTATCCGTGCTGCTATTGCCCAGCACGGCCCCGATGACCACGTAAAAAACCAACAGGGAAGAGATGAAAACGACCAGCAGCCGGACACGCTTTGTCATTTGAATAATTGCTCCTTCAAGACCTGCCCCTTTACACTACGGAACCCTATCAATATAACATACCTGCGGGGCCGGTGTACGGTGGCGGGGCAGGTTCCACTGCCGGCCGGCTTCGCATAACGGTGACGCGGATACCCTGAGCCTTCGAGCTCCTCCAAGGCGCTCTAAAGATCCTCCCGGGCGGCTGTCTCGAAGGGAAGATCCGCCTGCTCGGATCGGGCCTCCGAGATTCCGGCCGCTGCGATGGCTTCAAGGGCGGGATATTCTGCCATCAAGGTTTCCGGGACCGGCACCGGCCGGTTGCGGATCAGGCTGGCCAATTGCAAGGCGTTGGCCACGGCTTTGCCGCGGAAATGATTATTGGTGATCACGTAGATTTCCCGCCCTCCCTGCTCCGCGATCCTTCGGACCCGTTCGGCCCAGGGCTTGAGTTCCTCCAGGCTGTAGTAATAATCGTAGCGTTCTTCCGGGCGCTCATTTGAAGCGAACCAGTGCTCATAGTTCCGGCCGTGCAGCCGGACGTAGCCAATCGGAGTGGTGGAGCGTTCGCTCGGCTCAAGTGAGCGCCCGATCACGGGCTGGTCGATATTGCAGAATCCCACGTCCAGCTCGTGAAGCATGCGGTAAACTTCCGGCTGGTTCCAGGACTGGTGCCGCACCTCCACCACCAGCGGGTATTCCATAAACTGCATCGCCAGCCCGCCCAGATACGCGCGGTTCTCCCTGGAGTTTTTGTACGACCACGGAAACTGCATCAGCAGCGCTCCCAGCAGGCCCGCTTCCCGCAGCGGATCGATGCCCTGTTTGAAAGCCCTCTCTTCGCGCTCGGTCGCGGCGCGCTCATGCGTGAAGTGCTGCCACAGCTTGGCTGTGAATTTAAAGTTCGGGTTGTGCGCCACCCTGCGCACCCAGCTGCGCGCCACCTCGGGACGCGGCGGATGGTAGAACGTGGTGTTGATCTCAAGGGTGTCAAAGTAGCGCGCCAGATATTCGGCTTCATGGAATCCGCGCGGGCGATGGTGGGGATAGACGATGCCGTGCCAGTCGTCATAAGACCAGCCGGCGGGGCCCAATCGAATTGTCGGAGCGAAACCGTCCATGTTCGCCTTTTATTTGCCATTATAGACCACTTTTTGCGCCACGGCCATCTCTCCCGCCCTGGATCACGCGAACGCGGCAAGCGCCGTCCCTGCGGTCATCGGGCGCCGTCGTTTCTCCGTTTTTCTCCTTAGCCCTTTAGTCCCTGTGAAGTTACGGTGCGAGCGGGTTGTCGCGCCTGCCATGAGTTTGACAGCCGCGCGTCGCGGGGATTATGATAGAGAGTTTCAGGCTATTTCAAAATATGCTTTATAGGGGGTTTTGATGTCAGTGAAAGTTGGTATCAACGGTTTTGGCCGGATCGGCCGCAATGTTTTGCGTTCTGCGTTGAACGACGCAAATGTTGATATTGTTGCGGTCAACGATATCACGGATCCAAAAACGTTGGCGCATCTGCTCAAGTACGATTCCGTGCTGGGAAACCTGAGCATCGAGGTTACCGCGGGCGAGGACCACATCAAGGTGGCCGGGAAGACGATCAAGGTGTTCAAGGTGAAAGATCCCGCGCAGATCGACTGGCCCTCCCTGGGTGTTCAAGTGGTTGTGGAATCCACCGGGCTTTTCAGGAGTGCGGAGGACGCCAAAAAGCATCTGCGCGGCACCGTGAAGAAAGTGATTATCTCGGCTCCGGCCAAGAATGAAGACATTACCATTGTTCTGGGCGTGAACGAAAAGGATTACGATCCCGCCAAGCACAATATCATTTCCAACGCATCGTGCACCACCAACTGTCTGGCGCCGGCGGCGAAGGTTTTGGACGAGAACTTCGGCATCAAGAAAGGTGCCATGACCACCGTTCACTCCTACACCAACGACCAGCGGATTCTTGACTTGCCCCACAAGGATCTGCGGCGCGCCCGCGCGGCCGCGCTCTCCATCATTCCCACCACCACCGGCGCCGCCAAGGCGGTCGGACTGGTGCTGCCGCAGCTTAAGGGCAAGCTGGATGGCTACGCCATGCGCGTGCCGACGCCCAACGTCTCCTTGGTGGACCTGGTTGTGGTGGTTGAAAAGCCCACCACTACCGAAGCGTTGAACGCCGCCTTCAAAGCGGCTGCGGAAGGGCCGCTGAAGGGCATTCTGCAGTTCTCGGAAGAAGAGCTGGTTTCCATCGACTTCCGCGGCAACTCAAACTCCTCCATCGTTGACGCCGGATTCTGCAAGGTGATTGACGGCGACCTCGTGAAAGTGACCGCATGGTACGACAACGAGTGGGGATATTCCTGCCGCGTCCGGGACCTGATCAATTACATTGCCAAGAGCCTGTAGTCCTGCCCGCAAGTCTGAGCCGGCGGACGGCGCGCAAAACCGTCGTCCGCCAAACCACATGAAGGGAATCTAATGCCATGGCAAAAGTTTCGATTCGCGACGTTGATCTAAAAGGGAAGCTCGTCTTCATGCGGGTTGATTTCAACGTGCCGTTGAATGATGCGGCCGAAATCACCGACGACACCCGGATTAAAGCCAGCCTGCCGACCATCCTCTACGCGCTTGATCAGGGAGCGAAACTGGTGCTGGCGTCGCACCTGGGAAGGCCCAAGGGAAAGCCCAATCCCAAGATGAGCCTGCAGCCAGCGGCTGAGCGCCTGGCGAGCCTGCTGAACAAGCCGGTAAACTTTGCAAGCGATTGCGTGGGACCCCAGGCGGAAAAGGCGGTGGCGGAACTGAAGGACGGGAGCGTCCTGCTGCTGGAAAACCTGCGCTTCCATCCCGAGGAGAAAGCCAACGATCCGGCCTTTGCCAAGCAGTTGGCCGGCAACGCCGAAGTTTATATTAATGACGCTTTCGGCTCCGCGCATCGTGCCCACGCCTCAACCGAAGGCATCGCGCACCACGTCGCAGTTCGCGGCGCGGGCCTGCTGATGGAAAAGGAACTCGATTATCTGGGCAAGGCGCTGCAGAATCCGCAGCACCCTTACGTGGCGATTGTGGGCGGGGCAAAGGTTTCCGACAAGATCAAGTTTCTGCAAAACCTGATCGAATTTGCCGATACCATCCTGATCGGCGGCGCGATGGCTTACACGTTTCTGAAGGCGCAGGGCCATGAAATCGGCCTTTCGCGCTGCGAGGAGGACAAGCTGGACCTGGCGCGCGAGCTTCTGGAACAGGCCAGGCAAAAGAACGTGAACTTCCGCCTGCCCGTGGACCACGTGGTGACCGACAAGCTGGACGCCGCCTCCAAGGCCGAAGCGATCGACTCCGTCGATATTCCCGCCGACCGCCTGGGGGTTGACATCGGGCCCAAGACGAGGGCCGAGTACGCGGCCTCGATCAAGGAAGCCAAAACGATCATCTGGAACGGCCCCATGGGCGTGTTTGAGATCGACCAGTTCGCCCAGGGTACGATGGAAGTGGGACGCGCCGTAGCCGCATCTGAAGCCGTCTCTATTGTGGGCGGCGGCGATTCGGTGGCCGCGGTTCACAAGGCGGGCATCGAGGATAGCATCAGCCACATCTCAACCGGCGGCGGAGCCTCCCTCGAATTCCTGTCAGGACTTCAATTGCCCGGCGTGGAAGCGCTGCCCGATAAATAGGAAGCCCGAAAGCAGCAAGCATCTGCAACAGCTATTCCCTTTGAAATGAGGACAAATATGCGCAAACCCGTTATCGCCGGCAATTGGAAAATGTTCAAAACCCGGGGCGAGGCCTCGGCTTTTGTCGAGGAGCTGAAGAGCCGCGTCGCCTCTGTCGAGCATTGTGAAATTATTGTGGCACCGCCTTTTACCGCTCTGGACGCAGCCGTTCAGGCCGCCAAGTCGAGCCCCATCCGGGTTGCCGGACAGGATGTTCACTGGGATGAGAAAGGCGCGCACACCGGCGACATCGCACCGCAAATGCTGCTGGACGCGGGCTGTTCGCATGTGATTATCGGCCACTCCGAGCGCCGGCACGACCACGGCGAAACCGACGAGCAGGTGAACCGCAAGCTGAAAGCCGCGCTTGCCGCGGGCCTTGCGCCGATCGTCTGCGTGGGAGAAACGCTGGAAGAGCGGGAGCGCGGCGAAACCCAAAAAGTGCTCGAACGCCAGTTTCAGGGCGGCTTCGCAGGGTTGACCCCCCCGGAGTTTTCCCGTATCATGTTGGCGTATGAGCCGGTCTGGGCGATCGGCACGGGCCGGACCGCAACCCCGGAAATGGCGGCTGAAAGCCACGCTTCCTTGCGGAAGCTGGCGGCAGCGCAATTTGGCGAAGACCAGGCGCAGGCCGTCAGAATTCTTTACGGTGGAAGCGTCAAGCCGCAAAACGTTGCCGGATTGATGGCCCAGGAGGAAATTGACGGGGCGCTTGTGGGCGGGGCCAGTTTGGCCGTTGACTCCTTCACCGCCATCATCAATTATCCTTCGGCCTAGGGCGCCTTCAAGCGTAAAGCGAGATCGAGAGGAAGTTTTATGGTCACGGCAGTGGCAATTATTCAGGTTCTGGCGAGCATCTTGATTGTTGTGGTGGTGCTTATCCAGGGCGGAGAGAACGTTGACATGGCGGCGGCCTTTGGCGGATCAAGCCAGGCGGCTTTCGGCCCGCGAGGCGCGGTCACCACGCTTGCCAAGATCACCTGGGTGCTGGGCGCCATCTTTATGGCAACGTGCATTGCGCTGGCGATTTGGGCTTCCAAGGGCTCATCGGGCTCCGTGATGCAGACTGCCCCGACCAACACCCAATCGGCCCCAGTGGCTCCTGCACCCGCCAAGAAATAAGGAGAAATCTACTGATCGAAACCTCTGCCTGACAGCAGGGGCTAATCTGATTGTCCCTCCTCGCGGAAGTGGCGGAATTGGCAGACGCACCAGCTTGAGGGGCTGGCGGTCGCAAGACCGTGGGGGTTCGAGTCCCCCCTTCCGCACCAATAACTTACAGTCATTTTCGATTTAGTCTTGTTGTCAAGTTGTCAAGCTATCGGCTGGAAATCACGTTTTTTCGTGATCGGGCCTGAAGGCGATGACGTTTTCCGACGGGATATCACGCCGAGTTACGGCACGAACACGACCGTGCCACCTGCCCTTTATTGCTTCCTGGAAATCGGGGGGAATTTCCGGCTTGCCGTATTTGGCAAAAAGACCATTACGGCCTCGGCGGCGGCGTGTCGAACAAGGTGCGGCGCAGGAGAGACGCCGCCGGCATGCCTGCTTTGTCCGCCAGCTTGCGGACCGCTCCCCCAAGGCGGCCTCCAAGCTCTACGTGCGATTATAAAGACCTTTCGTGGCCCCATTCTTATTTTCGCCCGGCAATGAACTTCACCAGACAACTTGCTCTTTTTGCTTCGTCTCAGAGGATATGGAGGCTCCAAACCATGTTCTGGTAAGTCGGCAGCAATTCACGGAAACCCTCTTGGGGTGAGATGTAGACAAGATACAAGATTGACCTGTCGGAGCGCTCGACCTGCCTCAGCCTCCCGGTACCGCTCCCAGCACTGCGAGCGATCCCACGCCCGGATACATCATCAGCCACTGCGAGCCTTCGCGCCGCCAGGCCAACCCTTCTTTCCAAGGAAGCTTTTTGAAGTTCTTCCCCTCCCGCCGGTCGTGCTTCTGCCTGACCATTTCTTTACGGTTACGGTTGTCCCCCCGTTCTGGTGGGACACAATTTCGAACTCATCCATCATCCGCCTGACGCCGGGCAATCCCAGCCCCAGCCCGCCGGAGGTGGAAAAGGCGTCTTGCAAAGCCTTTTCCAGATCGGATATTCCCGGTCCGTTGTCACGGCCCACCACCATGACACCTGTCCTGTTTTCTTCCTGGAGGCTGCTTAGCATGATCTCGCCCTGGCCCGCGTACTGGAGGATGTTGTGCGCCAATTCTGAAACAGCTGCCACGATGAAGATTGACTCCGGGGTAGTCAAGCCTGCCTCAAACGCCAGTTCCCGCACGCTCTGGCGCGCCAGGAGGATATCACTTTCAGAGATGACTGGGATCCTGACCGGTTCTACTCGGGAACACTCCGCTGGCCGAGTTTTGGTATTTTGTAGCATCTGCTAACCCCCGACTCTTTTTGAGCGCTATGCTTCTTGGGTAACTGCAAGACCTGGGGCGAGTGAAAGACCTGCTTGCCCGCGTGTTTCTCCTCGCCTGCCTTCCGCCTCCGAAAAGTGGGTTCGTGGCGAGGAGAAAACCCCATGGTTGGGAAGACCCCCAGGCGTGGCCAACAGCCCGGCACTGATCTGGTGATGAGACTCAATAGCGGGATCCCCCCTCGCAGCATAGATGAAAATGCCTGCGCATCATTCCGTCAAACGCCACATTACAATCCTTGAATTCAACATATTAATTCTCGATCGATTGCGCGTCAGTCCTCTATTGCTCAGACCATTGGTCAATATTGCTCATGCCCATTTGCAGTGCGAATCCAGAGTGTGGGTGGGTGAACATTGCCGGCGGTTTAACACGCATACGGACGCTTCGTTACGCAAGAAAGTGGCGCAGTGCGGTGCCTCGCTGGTTGGATCTGAACGAAGGTTGTTCATTTGAGAGTACTCCATCCGGTATAACGCTTCGCTGCGCGATGCCCATCTCTTCAGGGCATCCTGCTGGCGCGGACGATAAATCTCCTGGGCGCGGGGCCTACAAAATAGAACGGGTAGCAGGTCACCAGGGTCAGGATTGCGTCATCGGAATGGTCCAACACTTCAGTGTCCTGGGGCTCGACGACTTCAGTAAAATCCACGCGATAGCGGTACGATCCGTTTAACGTCGTCAAGGTAATTTCATCACCCTTATGGATATTGCGCAGGGGTCGGAAAAACGTATCGCGGTGCCCTGCGATCACGACGTTGCCTTGCTGGCCCGGCAGCGCGGTACCCGGAATATGGCCGACCGCCCGCCGCAAAGTCTTTCCTTTGTCGCCTTCCTCGATCATCGCCGTAAGGCCGATGCTGCGGATCTCAATTTGTCCCACGGACGACCCTTTGAGAGGAGGACTCTCAACTTTGGCATAGTCCGCTTCGGTCAGGGTTGGAAGAGGCGACGGGTGAATGGGTCGAACGCTGCCCATAGCAGGCTTCACACTCTTTAAGGCTCTTTCAAACCGCCAGGTTTCGTAAGCCTGATAGAGGTTCGCGTCGACCAGTGCGTAGCCGACGTAACCGAGCGCCAGGATGCCGACGGCAAAAAAGA
>CAYWMN010000060.1:0-17028 GCA_964459065.1 uncultured Acidobacteriota bacterium
CCCCAAACCCTTTACCGGCGGGAACTGTATGTGTCCACGACGGATGCCAAACGGCGCACGGCCCTGGCGGCGGCGGTGCGCGCCAAGGTGGAGCGCCTGCAGGCCGCCTATCCCGGCGTGGCCGTTGAAAATGCCGGCGACGAGCTGCTCATCACCATTCCCGACCGCTACCGCGTGGGCCACGAGGCGCACTTCGCCATGGTGGTGGAACATTTCATCAAGTATATGAAGTCACCGAAATCGATGCCGGCCTGGGAGCAGCCCAATATGCTGGCCAAATATTATGTAACCACGAAGGGCACCGAAATGGCCCATACCCCATAGCCCCGGATGCCGCGCCCGGCCGTCGCCGGCGATCCTGACAACGTTGGTGGTCTCCTGGAAAGTCGCAACCTGGTTCAAGGCGGGCCGGGCCACCATCCGGAACGTCTCCTTTTGGCTGCTGTGGTCGATTCTAGTTTTGACTTACCTGCTGATTTTTGTTAATCATACTCTGCTGCATCCGTCCGCCCAGGCGATGGCGAACGCCGGCGGCTGGTGGACGTACACGGCGCGGGGATGGGGCTCCGGCAGCATCGTCGAGGCGTTTTTTACAATTGCCGGCATTTTATTAACATGGATGATTTACCGAATCTCGAACCTTCCGGATTCTCACGCATAAGCCCTCTCCCAGCCCAACGGTTGAACTGCTTTCGCCGGGCGGCTTTCCGCCCGCACCAAACATTTCTCTCAAGGACCACGACCGATGAAACGACGAACCCTTCTAAAGAGTTGGCTTCCCCTGGCGGCTTCCCTGCCGCTGTTTTCACGTCAAGCGTTTCCATCCGCGTTTCCGGGCCAGGCGGCGGCTCCCGATCCGAGTTCGCGTGCCGATGATTTGTTGTACTTGAACCAGCCCAATCCGCAAGCCGTCCGGGACGTGCGCTCCGGAAACCGGACCACGGCCAACGCCGCGTGGTGGGGTTTTGACCCCGCCGATTCCACGGCAACGCTGCAGGCCGCTTTCGATTCCGGAGCCGAGACGCTCTTCGTTCCCTTCATGGGAGAACCGTGGATCGTGCGGCCGCTCAAGCTGCGCAGCAACCAAAAGGTCATTTTTGAGCCCGGCGTGCTGGTCCTGGCAAAGAAGGGTGAATTCATGGGCAAAGGCGACAGCCTTTTCACCGCCCAGGGCGTTTCCAATCTTGTCCTGTGGGGCTACGGGGCAACGCTTCGGATGCGCAAGAAGGATTATCAGAATCCGCCCTACCCGAAAGCCGAATGGCGGATGGGCATCGCGCTCCGGGGATGCCAGAACGTGCGCATTGAAGGATTGCGCACGGAGAGCAGCGGCGGCGACGGCTTTTATATCGATGGCGGCTCGGGCCGGGAGTGGTGTGAGGACATTACCATCCGCCACTGCGTCGCCGACAATCATCACCGCCAGGGCATCAGCGTCATCAGCGCCGTCAACCTTCTGGTGGAAGACTGCACCTTTTCCAACACGAGCGGCACGGCGCCCGAATCAGGCATCGACATTGAACCAGACTCCCCCAAGCAGAAGATGGTGAACTGCGTGGTGCGCAATTGCAGGTTTGAAAACAATCGCGGCAACCAGATCGCGGTTTATCTTCGCCAGTTCAGCAAGGAAACTGCGCCCGTATCGATCCACATTGAAAACTGTGTGGCCCGCATGAACCCGTCGGCCGCGGGCCCGGGAGGCCAATGCAACGGCTATGCGGCCATGTCGGTTGGCGCGGTGAAGGACGACGGCCCGCAAGGACTGATCGAGTTCCGCAACTGCACCTCGCTGAATTCCTGCAAGGAAGGCATCCGAATCTACGACAAGTCGGCCAGGTCGGCGCTGGTTCGCCTGGTCAACTGCAGTTGGGCTGATGCCTGGATGGGCGGCCGGGGCAAGCCGGGAGAACTGGAGGTGCCGATAATCGTCCAGTTGCGCAGGCCGTTTTTGACGGCGGATTACGGCGGGGTGGACTTTGTGGACTGCCACGTTTACGACAAGGTTGACCGGCCCGCGCTGGCTACGCAGGTTCTGAAGGGAAACTACAACGTGCGCGACCTGCGAGGGAAGATTTTCGTCAAGAACCCCTTCGGCGCTCGTGAGAGCCTCGGGCCCAGTCCCGGCAACGTCACGGTCAAAGTTATCAACGCAAGGAAATAATACGCCGGCAAGGTGTGAAATTCGGACCGCAGGGCTTGTACGCCCAAGGCTGTGCCAGAACGCCGGCGAGGGATGGCATTAAAACATTCTGAAAGGAAACTGATAATGAAGGTGCAATTCGGGACTCATGAAATGGAAGCAGGCGGCAAGTATTTCAGCGCCGACCTGCGGGAAAGCAACGATATCCTGCACGACGGCGCCGCCCTGCGAGCCCGTCTGGATGAAGATGGATACCTGCTGATCCGCCAACTGCGCCCGCCAGACGCGGTGCTTGCGGCGCGCCGCCAGATTCTGGAAAAACTCCAGGAGCGCGGCCTGCTCGATCCAGGGTCGGAACTCATGGAAGGCAGGGTGAATCCCTCCGCCGCAATCACGCCCACCACCGGCACTCGCGAGCATGAAATTTTCCGGGCGCTCGCGGCCGTCCGCGATTTGCCTCGCATGCCGGAGGCGATCGGCTTTTTCTCAGACCTGCTGGGCGGCCCCGCGGCGCCTTTCGACTATCAGTGGGTCCGGATCGCCATGCCTGGCAGTGAATCCGCCATCCATTCCGACGTCGTCTTTATGGGACGCGGCACGCACAATCTTTATACCTGCTGGACTCCGGTGGGCGACGTCACGCTGGACATGGGGCCGGTGGTTCTTTGTCTGGGCACCCAGCGTTCTGAAGCCCTGCAACCTTATTGGGCGTCCGATGTGGATCGCGACCTGATTGAGGGATGGCTCAGCAAAGATCCGGTTGAGATCGCCGACCGGTTGGGCGGCCGCTGGGCGACAACCGATTTCCAGGCGGGCGATGTCCTGGTCTTCAGCATTCGCATCCTCCACGCGTCGCTGACCAACACTTCGGATAAGGTTCGCCTCAGCACCGACACCCGCTATCAATTGGCTTCGGAACCCTTTGATGAACGCTGGGTCGGTGAATCGCCCAAGGGGCATTACAACTTCTGGAAGCCGGGAGTTCAACTTGAAGAAGTTTCCCGGAGCCGCGCGCGTTGGGGAATTTGAGGGATGCGGCAAGCGGCCGCGCAATTAAACAATAGGATTGTTCGATTCTCCCTTGTAGAATCGTTTCAATTTGTTTTTGCCGGCGAGGGTTGGCAACATAATCCCCGGAGCAGTCCGGCGCCGAGCAGGGCGCGGCGCCGGCACCGGCGGGACGCCAAAAACAAAACGATAGGAAGGCGCGATGGCTCACATGATGAGACACAAGAAATCGAATAAGTCCAATATCTCGGCCTGCGGGCTTCTACTATTAACCCTGGCTGTTTGCGGGACCGTCATTCCCGGCTACGGACAAGCAACCCAGCAGGGCAGCTCAAGCCCCGTCCGCTGGGAAGTTCCCTGGCCTCAAAAAGGCAAGCCGGTCTCGGGATATCCCGTCCTTCCGGGAGTCAAGACCTACCCCATCTATCACGCAACCCTGCTGACCGGAGGCTACAGCCATCACTCGCAAATTGCTCACTTCCGGGGAACCTTTTTTGCAAGCTGGACCAACCAGGAATGGGATGAGGACGGCCCCGGACAACGCGTGCTCTGCTCGATTTCCTCCAACGGCAAAACCTGGCGGGCGCCGTTTGTCTGTTTTCCATCCCTCAGCGGGATGAGAAAGCGCGTGCGTTTCGGACGCGTCCTGACGTCCGAAGCCTGGGTTGTGGTCAACGGGAAAATGTATGCGGTTGCCGGCGTCAATGACAAGCCGGGGCTGACCGACAAGATTGCGGCGGGCTATGAAACCACGGTCTCCGGCCAGAAACGTATGCTGGTCGGCGGACGCGTCGGATGTGGGCGCATCGCTCGCTCGGTTTCCACCAATGGAGACCTGGGACCTATCTTCTGGCTGGTTGACGACCCTCCACCGCCGCTCCCAGACTTCCAGCAATTTCCTGACGCGCGCGATCCTCAATACCGGGAAGTGGCAAGCGCTATCAACAAAATCCTCGCGAACCCGCTGCACATGCCGGCCTGGGACTTCCTGAATCACACCACCCGAGTCATTGCCGTGGACGGCCACCAAATGTGCGAGCCCAGCGCCTACCGGCGGCCGGATGGAGTTATTGTCAAGCTCAGCCGCGACTGTGCAAGGCCTCACTCGCGCCGGCTGTACGCGTCGCTCAGCATGAACGGCGGCCGAACCTGGACCACGCCCGTAAGAACCAACATTCCTGACAGCCCGTCCAAAGCCGTCACGGGCACACTTCCCAACGGTGAAAACTATCTGATCGGCAACCAGGTTCTCCGTCATGAGCGCGACCCCCTGGTGATCAGCCTCGCGCCCGATGGGAAGGTTTTTAATTGGGCCGCGGCGATTGTTCACGGACATCCACCCCGCCGGTATCCCGGACATGCGAAGGACTTCGGATTTCAGTATCCTTCGGCCATTGTGGTGGGTCGGGCGTTATGGGTGATCTACTCCATCAACAAGGAAGATGTCTCCATCGCGCGAATCCCGTTAAAGGAATTAGGTTCGTCCAAAATTCGCTGATCGCGCACCGGGCCGGAACTCCTGCTTGCCGTCCAAAAGTCCGGCTCTGCGGTCTGCGTCCGAAAGGCGCGCACTTCCAAATGAGGCCATGATGAATCGACGAAACTTTCTGAAGGACGGTTTGATGGGGGCCGGATTGCTGGGGGCAACCGGCGTCACCTCGTTCGGCAAGGAAGCCCCCTCCGCATCATCCCAGGACCAGTCCATCATGGCCGACCCGATTGACCTTCGCAGCGCTGTGGTTGTGGCGCCCAGCAGCCTTACGGCCCGCGAACGCAAGGCCGTGCAGGTTTTGGTTGAGGAGGTCCAGAAACGAACGGAATTCCGCTGGAAGGTTGTCGACCATCTGAAGCCGGGCAACCCCGTCGCCGTGGTGGTGGGCTCAGGACAATCGCTAAGACAAATCCGTTCCGAATTGCCCCAGAGCCTGCTCGCGACAACGGGACCGGCAACCCAGCCGGAGGGCTACCAGCTGCGCACCGCCCCGCGGCCGAATGGCATTCTGGTTCTGGTGGAAGGCGCCGACGAGCGCGGCGTGCTCTTCGGAGTCGGAGGCCTGTTGCGGGCGCTTCGAATGTCGAAGCGGCGCGTTGTGCTGGCCGGGTCGCTCAATCTGGCCACCGCACCGAAATACCGGCTTCGCGGCCACCAGCTGGGCTACCGTCCCAAGACCAACGCTTACGACGCCTGGGACGTTCGCCAGTGGGACCAGTACTTCCGCGATCTGGCCGTGTTTGGAACCAACGCCATTGAACTGATCCCTCCACACTCGGATGATGAGCCCAACAGCCCTCACTTCCCTCTTCCGCCCCTGCCAATGATGATTGAGATGTCGCGCCACGCAGACGCTTACGGACTCGACGTCTGGATCTGGTTTCCCGCCATGGCCCGGGACTATTCCAATCCCGCAACCGTCGAGGCGTCCATCCCCATCTGGGCCAAAATCTTCAAGGCCCTGCCCCGCATCGACGCCATCTTCGTCCCCGGAGGCGACCCGGGCCACACGGCGCCCCAATCCATGATGGCGCTGCTGGAAAAGCAGACGGAAAACCTGCACCGGTATCATCCTCACGCTGAAATGTGGATGTCGCCCCAGTCGTTTGATGAAGCCTGGATGAAGCAGTTCTTTGAGATCGTCGATCGCCAGCCGAAATGGCTTTCCGGAGTTGTCTTCGGGCCTCAGATTCGGTTCGACGTCTCGGTCCTGCGCAAGAGGCTTCCCAAGCGCTACCCCATCCGGCTTTATCCGGACATCACGCACAGCACTCAGTGCCAATATCCGGTGCCGGATTGGGACCTCGCCTACGCGCTCACCGAGGGGCGCGAAGTTATCAATCCGCGGCCGCTCGACTACGCCGACGTCATTCGCCTTCATGCGCCCTACTCCATCGGGTTCCTTTCTTATTCGGAAGGCTGCAACGACGACGTCAACAAAATGTTGTGGAGCGCGCTTGGCTGGGATCCGGATCGGCCGATCATCGAGATTCTGCGCGACTATGGCGGCTACTTTATTTCCGACCGTCTTCGCGACGACTTCGCCCAGGGAATCTTAAGCCTGGAACAGAACTGGAAAGGGCCGCTGCTCTCCAATGCCGGTGTCGAAGTCACGCTCGGCCAGTTCCAGGACATGGAATCGGGCGCCACGCCCGAAGAGCTGCAAAACTGGCGTTTCCAAATGGCCCTGTACCGCGCCTATTACGACGCTTTTGTACGGCGGCGTCTGATTGCGGAAACGCAGGCTGAAGAGCAGGCGCTTGGAGTGCTCGGCGAGATTTACCGCATGGGCGTCCGGCCCAATCAAATCGACGTGGGCAGTACGAGCGGAGAGCCCAATAGCGGCATCGAACTCGGCATCCTGCTCGATCAGGCGGAAAAATACCTGAACCGTCCGCTCACCCGTCCCCCTGCGCAGGATTTGCGAACTCGCATCCTGGAGCTGGGCGAGGCGCTGTTCCAAAGCATCCACATGCAACTGGCCGTGGAGCGCTATCAGGCTGAGGCCGTCACGCGGGCCGCGAATCTTGATACGCTGGACGTTCCCCTCAATAACGCTCAGTGGCTGAAAAAGCAATTTGCGGAAATTCGCAAGCTCACGTCTTATGACGAGCGGTACCAAGCGATCCAGGCGATTCTGCACCGCACCGACCCGGGCCCCGGCGGTTTCTATGATAATCTGGGTGACCTCGCACACCAGCCGCATCTGGTCCGAGGGCTCGGCTTCAAACGCGACCCGGAATTCCGGCATTCGTCCACGGTCGGGCGCAGCTACCCCCGGTGGTCCAGAAGGCCGGTGCCCATGGCGTGGAAGTGCTGGGCGGGTTCCCTGTTCGATGCACCGCTCAAAATGCAGTACCCGGACCTCGATCCCGATGCCCAATATAAAATTCGGGTTGTGTACAGCGGGGATCGTAGTAAAATTCGTCTCGATTGCAATGGGGGTTTCGAAATCCATCCGCTTATAGAAAAGCCCTGGCCGATTAAACCCCTGGAATTCAACAGCCCGGCGGCCGCCACTCGAGGCGGAAATCTTACGCTTGTCTGGCACCGGGAGTTAGGCTTGGGCCACAACGGCCGCGGCTGCCAGGTCGCCGAGGTCTGGCTGATCAAAAAGTAACCTGGATAAAACCGATTCACCCGGCTTCCGGTAAACAGGAAAGTCCGAAAGCGGGTACGGAAGCATGGAGGAATGGAATCGGGTTGCGTTAACCTCCTCGCCGCAGCCTGCTCCGATAACAAACTGGATATCTCAATGAAAAACAAAGACCGGTATAAGTGGTACGTGGTGGGGATGCTCTGGTGCATCTGCCTTCTTAATTATGCTGACCGTGAGGCGATCTTCTCACTTTTCCCCCTGCTTCAGAAGGAAATGCACCTGACCACCATTCAGCTGGGATTGCTGGGCTCAGGTTTTGCCTGGGTGTATGGCCTGATGGCCCCATTTGCGGGCAGCATTGTGGATCGCATACGCCGCAAGACAGCCATCATGGGGGGCCTGTTCACATGGAGCACCATCGCCATCCTCACCCCCCTGGCCCATACCTTCCACCAGTTATTCGGGTTCATGGCCATCGAGGGCCTGGGAGAAACCTTTTATTATCCCGCCTCCATGTCCATGGTCAGTGACTATCACGGCAAAAGGACCCGCTCCCGCGCGATGGGCATGCATCAGACGAGCGTTTATATGGGAACCATTGCGGGCGGATTTTTTGCGGGCCTGATCGGAGAGCGCTACGGCTGGCGGTGGTCCTTCATTGTTTTTGGATCCCTCGGAATCGTTCTCGGATTTGTCCTTCTGCGTTTGCTGCGGGAACCCGAACGAGGCGCTGCTGACCTGGAAGAGCAGGCGCCCGGAACGGAAGCTCATCTCCACGGCCGGATCTCCATCAAGGAGTTCATCAAAATTATCTGGCGGACTCCCAGCATGATTCTCCTGATGTCAGGCTTTGTGTGCGCCAATTTTGTTGCCGTGGTGCTGCTGTCCTGGATGCCCAAGTTTCTCTATGACAAGTTTCACATGAGCCTGGCGATGGCGGGCCTCTCGGCCACGCTTTTCGTTCAGGTGGCCAGCATGGTGGGATCGCCGCTGGGAGGCTGGCTTGCCGACTCGCTGAGAAGGAAAATGGCTGGTGGAAGAATGCTGGTCCAGGCCATTGCTCTGTTGTGTGGAGCTCCCTTCGTCTACATTTGCGGAGCAACCAAATCCATCGGGGTCGTGGTGGTTGTCCTGACGGCGTGGGGACTTTTCAAAGGCTTTTATGATTCCAACATCTTTGCTTCGCCCTATGACGTGATCCCGCCCCAGGCGCGGGGAACGGCGGCCGGCTTTATGAACATGGTGGGATGGCTGGGCGGCGGGGGCCTTGCACCCATTACCGTCGGCATTTTGGCCGAGCACTACAGCCTGAGCGCGGCGATTTCCATGACCTCGCTCGTCTATGTGGTTGGAGGATTGCTGCTCCTCACCTGCACTTTGGTCTTTGCGCGGCGCGACGTTACTCGAATGGAAGCTCAACTGGCGGCGTCAAGTGAGCCGGCGTAAAAATCTCTAACGGCTGAAAAGGTATTTCCCTGAAGACGGTCGCACCCGGCTTGAAAAACGGGGCGCCGCACGTTGCGCTCATACGGAAATAGGCCCGTGGCACGACGGGGCTTCCATCCCGTTGAATCGCCATGCGAGGCCCCTCCGTCAGCAGATGCAAGGCCGCTGATCGCGGGCCGGGCTCAGGGGCCCGGCGGGTTGGGTTGCCAGATGGGCCGCCAAACAGGCGGCCGCTGCGCGGGACGCGGCGAACCGCCATCGCCTCAAACCATCACCCGCTACGTAATCCCCATCATCTTCTGCATCTCTTCGAGAGAAAGGCCCTTGGTTTCCGGGTAGAAGAACAGGACCACGAAGAACTGCACCACCATCATGGCCGCGAAGAAAACGAAGGGGAAGCCGCCGGAAAACGCCGCAATCACCGGGAAGACTCCTGAAATGAGCGCGTTCATTGTCCAGTGGGTAAAGGTGCCCAGGCTCTGGCCCTTGGCCCGCACCTGATTGGGAAACACCTCGCTGATAAACACCCAGATGACCGCGCCTTGTGAGAAGGCGAAAAAGGCAATAAAGCCCACCAGCATCCAGAGCAGCAGGTTCTGATGGTGCCCTGAGAAGAAGACGTAAGAAACGCCCGCCAGGCTGAACGCCATGCCCACCGAGCCGATCAAGAGCATTTTCTTTCGGCCCAGCTTGTCGATCACGGCCATTGCAAGCACCGTGAAGAGCATATTCGTCGCCCCAATCACCACAGCCTGCAAATCAGCCGAAACCCTGCTGAAGCCGGCTTTGGCAAAAATATCGTTCAGGTAGTAGATAATCGCGTTGATGCCGGTGAATTGGTTGAACATGGCAATGGAGACGGCCAGAAAGATCGGCAACTTGTACTTGGATTGAAACAACGGCTCCTTGCCACCCTCCTGATGGATCGACGCAACGATTTCCTGCAATTCCTGTTCGACGTTCGTTTCCCCGGTCCGTTGCAGCACCTCGCGCGCTTCATCCGTGTGGTGCATCTTAACCAGCCAGCGAGGGCTTCGCGGAATCGTAAAGAGCATGGCCAGGAAAAACGCCGCGGGAACCGCGGAAATGCCCAGCATCCATCGCCACTCTCCCACTCCCATGTTCATCAGGCCGATGAGGTAGTTGGAAAAATAGGCCAGCAGCACGCCGAAGACAATCATGAACTGAAAGAGCATGACCAGGCGGCCCCGCCACTTGGCCGGCGCGATTTCCGCAATGTACATGGGCCCCAGAACCGACGAGCCGCCCACTGCCAAGCCCGCGATAAACCGGGCGACCATCAGCGAGTACCAGCCCCAGGCAAAAGCGCATCCCAGCGCGGACACGACATACAACACGGCCAGCACGCGCAAGCTGTTGCGCCGGCCGTAACGGTCGCCGGGATATCCCGCAAACATTGCGCCCACAATCGTGCCCCAGAGCGCAATGGAAACCGTCAGCCCCAGCGAGCCCGGCGTCAGATGATACTGCGAGGTCAGGTCGCTGGTAGTTCCAGCGATCACCGCCATGTCAAACCCGAAAAGGATGCCCGCTAAGGCAGCCACCAACGTACTTTTCAGCAGATATCCAGTTAACCGCATAATGCCCCTTACAAGACCAGAGATAACCCAACAAACTTTTTTGCGCCCGTACTCCCGCGGCACAAGTCCATGACTCTAACACAAATAACGCCTGCCGGGAGAGGATGTTTTGAAGAAAATCCAAGCCGGCGGGCCGCCCCGTTCGCACTTCGCAAGCCGGCGGCGGACGCCGTGCCCCGGCAAGCCAGGTTCCGCCGAACGCCCCATTGGAAAAACCACGGGGAGGCCACGGTCAAAAAGCATTTTCAGCAGGAACTATCCTCTATTCATCGCCGGGTGGGAAAAGTCCGCCGGCGACCGGGCGCGGCACGCGGCGCACAGACTGGTGCCCTTGATGTCGATCAGCTCCACGGTGTGGGATGCCGCCATGGCGCAGCGATAATCGTCGCAGTGGGCCAGTCCGAACGTATGGCCAAGCTCGTGCACCGACTCCTTGGCCAACCGCTCGCGGAGCAACTCCGCGTTGGGCGGAAGTCCGTAAAACTCCTGGCGAAGTCGGTAGGTGGAAACCACGGCGCAACTTCCCTCCACCTGAGCTTCGCCAAAAACAAAAGTCAAAATGGGAATGTACAAATCCAGGGGCGTAACCCCCAGCACCCGGCCGGAGACGGGCCCAAGCTGTTCCTGCATTCGGATAAGAATATCGCTGGAGTGATATTGCCGGCGTTCCGGGTGCAGCGAGGGCGCCGGGTCAAGCCCGCCGGCCATGATCTGGCAGGCAACGCCAAACTCGGCCCTGAGGGCGATGCCCAGCGAGGCCAGCAAGGAAGGATCTGCTTTGCCGACGGGCAGCAATTGAATCAAACTCATGAGCTTCCAACAAGCGGCCTTTTCCATCCATATTTCTTAAGCTTATGGTGGAGAGTCACACGGTCGATTTCAAGAAGCTCCGCCGCCCGCGTCTGGTTGCCCCCGCAAAGCTCGACAATTTCCAGGATATGGGCCCGCTCGGCGTCCTCAAGCGACAGGCAGACAGGCCCGGCCTGGCCGCGCTTCAAAGTGAAATCGACTTCCCGGAGTTCGGAGGCACGGGCCACCACCATGGCGCGCTCAACCGCGTTTTCCAGCTCCCGCACGTTGCCCGGCCAGTCATGCTGCTGGAGAAGGTCCAGGGCTTCGCCCGAAACCCGCTCCACCTGCTTGTTCATCGAGGAGGCATACTTGTGGATGAAGTGCTCCACCAGGGGAGGAATATCCTCCTTGCGCGCGCGCAGCGGCGGCAACTCGATCCGGAAAACATTCAGGCGATAGTAGAGATCGGGGCGGAACTTACCCGCTTCCATCAACTCCTCCAGGTTCTTGTTGGTTGCCGCAACGCACCGGAAGTCCACATGAATGGGCTGGTTGCTGCCCACGCGGGTGATTTCCCGCTCTTGCAGCACGCGGAGCAAGTCCGTCTGGGTTTTCAGGCTGATGTCGCCGATCTCGTCCAGAAACACCGTGCCGCCATCGGCCATTTCGAAGCTGCCTTTTTTGCGGTACTGGGCGCCCGTAAAAGCGCCTTTTTCATGCCCGAACAATTCGCTTTCCAGCAAGGTCTCCGTCAGCGCTCCGCAATGAATCACCACCATCCGGTTGTAGCGGCGAGGGCTTGCGGCGTGGATCGCCCGGGCCACCAGTTCCTTCCCGGTTCCGCTTTCGCCCAGGATCAAGGCGGTCGCTTCGGTCGGGCCCACGGTTTCAATCGCGTCGAAAACACGCTTCATGGCGGCGCTTCGCCCAATCAATTCCTGCGGCCGGGTTGTCTCGGCCACCGTTTCGCGCAAGCGAACATTTTCCTGCTCCACCTGCCGGTGGGCGAGAGCATTGTGCACGGTGTGCGCGATCTCTTCAGGGTCAAAAGGTTTCACCACGTAATCGTAGGCGCCGTTCTTCAGCGCGGCCACGGAGGTCTCAACCGAGGCATAGCCGGTCATAATAATCACAATCAAGTCCGGTTTGATTTCGCGAAAGCGGCTCTGGAGTTCGATGCCGTCCACGTCCGGCATCTTGATATCCACCAGCGCCACGTCCCAGGTCTGCTGAGCCAGCAGGGCCAGAGCCTCCCGGGCGCTATCGGCCGTGCCCACCTCGTAACCTTCCTCGCGAAACCATTTTCCCAGCGAGTCGCGGACAATCAGCTCGTCGTCGACAATAAGGATGTTTCCTTTTTTGTTCATGGCCGTTCACCCTTGGTTGTGGTGGCGCCGCCCGGTGGGCGCCCGGTTTCGATTCCGATCAACCGGCGCCCGGGCCTTCCCGCTCGGATCGCCCGGCGGGTTTCACCACCGCGCCAACCGCCGATTCCCGCACCGGAAGCGTGATCGTGAACAGCGTTCCCCGCCCCGGCTCGGACTTCACGTCAATCCGGCCGCGGTGCCGCTCAATGATAATCCGGCTGATGGCGAGGCCCAGGCCAAGGCTGTGCCCGCGCTCCTTGGTGGTGAAAAAGGGCTCGAACGCCTGGGAAATCAGTTCCGCCGGCATCCCCATGCCGTCGTCCTGCACTTCGATTTGAACTTCATTTGCATCTGCCGTCCGGCGGCTGCGCAAACTGAGGTTACCACCTCGCGGCATGGCGTCAATAGCGTTCATCACCAGGGCCAGGAGCACCTGTTCAATCTGCGCCGGGTCGCAGCGAACCGCCGGCAGGTCTGGCTCGAGATCCAGGTGCAGTTGGATGTTCGACAATTCGAGCCGGTGCCGGACGAGCCGCACGCAGCGGTCCACCACGCCCGCCAGGTGCACCGGCTCGTAATTCATGGGGGTCGCGCGGGAAAAGCTCAACAGGTTCTTGATGATGTCGCCGCAGCGCCGGCTCTCCGATTCAATCAAGTCGAGTTCGGCCAGAGTCTCCGCATGCTCGTCGCCGTCGGCGCGCGCAAACCGCTTCTTCAGCAATTTCGCGTAGGTAAAGATTCCCGCCAGCGGATTGTTGATTTCGTGCGCGACAATCGCCGCCAGTTTTCCGATGGAAGCCATCTTCTCCGCGCGGAGCATCTGTTCGTGGGCACGATTCAATTCTTCGGTGTTCTGCTTGATCCGGACTTCCAAAGTCCGTCCCCAATCGATCACTTCCTTGCGCGCATCATCCAGCTGCCTGCTCATGGTGTTGAATGACCGCGCCAGGTCGGCAAGCTCGTCCTGGCTCCGGACGTCCAGCTGAAATCCCAGGTCGCCCGAGGCCAGCCGTTCCGTTCCGTCTTCCAGGACTTTCAAAGGTTTGTTGACCACCTGCCAGACAAACAGCGCGATGAGGGTTGAGATCGCGGCGATGGCCAGCAACGTGTACGCCAGCAGGCGGCGGGTCCCTTCGGCCACGCTGGCATCGGCATCGGCAAGAGAAAGGTCCGTATCCAGAACTCCCAGAACTCTGACGCTGGCCGGGTGGGCATGGCAGGAAGCGTTTGAGCACGCGGCTGAGTTTTCAATGGGATTGATGATGCCGAGCACCCGATGGCCGCTGGCCAGAGTGTAGGTGCGAAAGCGGTCCGGACGATTCAGGCGGGTGAGCGGCTCAGCCTGGCTGTGGCAGCCGTAACAGGCTTCAGCCTTTTTGTTGACGAAGGTGCCGATCTCGCTGGAATCCGACGAAAAGCTGATGCGCCCCTGCTGATTGATGATCCGGATGTGCACCATGCCGGGCTCACTGGCCATCTCACTGATGGTGTGGTAGAGCCCGTCGCGCTGATTGCGAAGCATGTAGTAGGAGGCGCTCCTCTTGATAACGTCACTGACACGTTCGGCGCTTTCGAGCGTGCTTTTTTCAAGCTGCTGACGCTGCAGCCGGATGTTCAGATAGCCCAGCACTCCAAACACCGCCGCCATCACGGCGACGAGAAGAATAATCAGTTTGGCGCTGATGCTGTGAGCGATCCGCACCCAGCGCCGGGCAATCGCCGTCCTGGCATCAGAGAGGCGCATGAGTCAGCTCACTCAACGGGCGAGGCGGAGGGGATGAGTCCTCCTCAGCCGCTTGCGGGAAAATGGGAAGATGCTTGACGGCCAGCGCGAAGATGGCAAAGCCTGCTCCAATGATGCTCGCCGTCACCGCGATTTCCGTCCATTTGGGAATGTAGTGCACGCCCGCCGCACCCTCCATGCCCGTAATGCTCACGTTCAGGCGGTTGGTCACAAACCCCAGAACCACCAGCACGGCGGCAAGATAAAGCCCGCCGGCGCTTTGCCGGATGCGCGGATTCAAAAGCAGCCCGATCGGCAGCATCAACCCGATCGCAACTTCCAGGAAAAACAGTTCGCTTTCGTAGCTGGGGTGCATCAAGGCAGCGAGCGCGCCGCGGCTGTAGAGATCCTCGAAACGCAAAAACGCGTAAACCGCCAGCACCACCAGCAGCACCCGCCCCAGCGACTGCAGCAAGGACAGATCCAGTTGCTTGTGAAAAGCTCGGGAGCTCATCCACGATTCAAAAATGACCATCGCCAGGCCGACGGCCAACGCCGAGATAAAGAAAAATATCGGCAGCAGAGGGCTATACCACAACGGGTTCAGCTTTTCAGGAACAATCAGGTAGAGGCTTCCAAGCGATGACTGATGCAGCGTGGAAAGCAGCACTCCGGCAATCACCAGCGGAACTGAGACGGTGTGCAGGATGCGCTGGGGACGCTCAAGGCGCAGCCGCTCAAAGACGATGGGCGCAAACTCCAGCGCCAGCACCATGGTGTAAAGCGTCACGCACCAGGATACCTCAAACATCACCGAGTGCGGATTCCACATCACCAGCGGATGCCAGATCCGGTAAGGCCGCCCCAGGTCAAACAGCAGGGCCACCACCACCAGCGAGTACCCGAGAAACGCCGTCAGCACCGTGGGGCGAATAATCGGCTTGAACTTTTCCAGGTTAAAAATGTAAACGGTGGCGGTCAGCAGGAACCCGCCCGCCGCCAGCATCACCCCGCAGAGCACATCAAAACCAACCCACAAGCCCCACGGGAAAGCGTCGCTCAGATTGGTCGAGGCTCCCAGGCCGCGCGTAAAGCGCAGAACCGTGGCGTATAGCCCCATCGCAAGAATCACGGCCAGCACCGACTTCCAGAACGTCATCCTGGGAAGATGTATTTTCATCGCTGCCTCATTTCTTGTTCGTATCGGGCTTGCCCGTGTTGGCTTCAGCCGCCGCGACTTCCTCCCGCCGGTGCGTAATCCACCAGATCCCGCCCAGAACGACTCCGCCCAACCCCACCAGGTCGGGAATCTTCGACAGCACGCGGTAGGTCAGCATCGGGAGCGGCTGCTTGAGAATGTTTTCCTGGTATCCGAATTCCGCAAAAGGCACGCCTGAAAGCAGCAGCACGGATGTTCCGCCCACTTCGTTCAGGCCGTAAATGTGGTTGACGTATTGCTTCGGGTTTTTGGCGATGCGCTCCTTGGCCTCGGCAATCAACGCTTCCCGCTCGCCGAACTTGGTGGCGCCGGTCGGGCAGATTTCCGCGCAGGCCGTCGGCTTGCCCGCCGCCAGGCGGTCGGCGCACATATCGCATTTTCTGACCCGCGGCAGAAGCTTACCCCACTCGTATTTGGGAATATCAAACGGACACGCCATCATGCAGTAGCGGCAGCCAATGCAACGGTCCTGGTCATAGGTCACCGGACCTTCGGGCGTCTTGCGAAGCGCCGCCACCGGACAGACTGAAGCGCAAGTGGGGTCGGAGCAATTCATGCAAAGCCGCCGCATGTATTTGTCCCCTTTGGCAACCACGGCCGTCAGTTTGTGGGAGGAAAGGTTCTGTTCCGCAGACACGGCTTCCGTGTAAGGAAGCTTGTTTCGGTCAGCACAGGCCTTCTCGCATAGCTTGCAGTCGATGCAAAGGGTTGCATCGTACAGAATTGATTTCAGCATCTGATCACTCCTCCCATGGGTCTATTCGGCAGGACTCCCGGCCTGGGGTTTGGCAGCAGCCCTCATGCCTTAAGCGCAGCATGGCTTCTCTACCAAACCAAAACATTCGCCGGCCTCGGATTAGAGGCTTAACGTCTCAGAGCATTCCGTTTTGGGTTTCGGGATGACCATGTCCGGTCACGACCTTGGTATCGAGGTTGATCGTTCCGATGCAAAGTGCATCAATCTGGCTTAAGATTGCAACACGTGGTGGGAAACAACAATGAGCCGCATCACTCTCGGTTGTGATACGGCTCACCGTCGCTGCTATTGAAGGAAGAACTCCGCGGTAAGTTCCTTCCAGGCCTCACCGGACAGATGTTCGGTCAGGTCCTCGGTCGCCAGGCCGCCATCCTGCGCCATGGCTCCGGCAGTGGCCAGCATGCGAGTCCGCAGGCGAGCCGTCGCTTCCTCCATCCACCGGCGCGCCAGCGTTCCACTGAGCAGATTGCGAAAGTTGATTTTGGCGTCAGGAGAGTGAACGGTCGCAAGCCACCCTTCGCCATAAGGGTCGCGCCCCAACAGCTCAGGGTCCTTCAGGACGGCTTCATTAATGTTCGTGACTTCTCCTTCGATGGGTGAAACCAGTTCCGCCTGGCAGCCATCCCTGAGAATGGTTGCGAACTTCTGCCCTTGGCGCACCCACTGTCCGCGCTTTGGCATCAGAACCTCAATTCTTTTACCAGCCAGATGCGCGCCGAAATCGTCCAAACCTACTCGCACAAGGTTGGGGCTTTCGCCAAGCGCCCAGGTGTGGCCGGGGTGGTAGCGAAGGTTCTTGGGAACCTCGAATCCCCCAACCACCACCGGCTGCAGCCTCGGCACAGGCGCGGCCTTTCCCTAAACGGCTTCCGACCGCTGGTCCG